>DAOWDR010000005.1 GCA_030638935.1 Desulfobacteraceae bacterium
ATTCTTCACGGGTTTTAATATCCCGGTTCATTTCCTTGAGAACTAGTTGAGATAGAAAGGCAAGCCGGGAGGCATATTCTATTCTATATCCGGCCACCCCCCCGGTTGCCAGCATGGCAAACATAATACAGATCTGTAATGAAAATATCTCCGGCAAGGTCGATGCCTGCCCTGTCAGTCCGATTATGTACATTAAAATCAACGCCAGGCCGGTGCCGATTGATAGGAGATAAGAAACTCTGATAAAAAGGGATCCAACAGACAGCAGAAAAATAAAAAATAAGAAAACTCCCCAGGGCAAAATCCCAGCCATTAAAGAAAGTCCTCCAACACCGGCTGAAAGGAAAACAAGAACATAAATTAGGCAAATCTGTTTTTCCCTATATCCTTTTTTAAAAATTAAAAAAAGTCCCATAAGAAAAAGTAATATCCCCCCCGGCTCCGGTGTAATATCAGAAAAATATGATAATTTAACACCTGATAATATCAGGAAAAAAAAGGCTGCTGACAACTTTAGGGTCAGAACCTGGGATGGTATGACAGATCCCGCAAAGGTTGATTCAATCTGCCTGGGAAACAACAGGCTAACCCTGGAAGGTCTGATGGTTTCAAGATTTATTAAGCCCATGGGATAATCAATTTTGCTTTACCATTGCACCGATAATTAATAAAAGGACGCCCAGGCCCAAAACAGCCCCGGAAAAGGGCAATTCATAGACTATAAAATATAGGCCGTCTTGAATGAAATCAACGGGTATGAACTCAACGATCCTATCTGAATAGTCTCCTGTAAATTTGGAGATGGTTAAATCCACCCAAAAATTGTCAGATTTCATAAACTTGGAAATCCCGGTAAAAATACCAACAAAAAATCCAATCAAAATAGAATATATCCCAAGTTTTGTTGCCATATCTCTTTTCCTTAGTATTTAGGTTTTTTAAAAATAATTTTGGTCTAGTATATTCGCGTGGAATTTTTGAGTCAAATCTTTTTGTTGGATACAGACTTTTATTCCCATGGTCTTTATGGTAAATCCACAAGGATAATGGTTATGGAAACGTCAAACACTTTAAAAAAAATCGGATTTGCTTCATTTATCATGATGGGGTCGGTATTTGCCAGCAGGATCATAGGGCTGGTTCGGGAATCTACCATTGCCTGGGTAGGCGGAGCCAAAGCCTCTGTGGATGCCTATCAGATTGCATTTATCATTCCGGAAATATTAAATCATATTGTGGCCAGCGGGTTTTTATCCATCACCTTTATCCCCATATTTGCCCACTACCTTTCCCAGAACAGGGAGGAGGAAGGATTTGCCGTATTCTCCATTATTTTCAATGGCTTTGGCCTTATGCTCCTGGGATTTATTGCCGTCACCATGGTCTGGGCACCCAAATTTGTAGAAATCTTTGCCCCGGGTATATCCGACCCCATTACCTTTGCCCTGGCCGTAAAAATGACCAGGATCATTATTCCGGCTCAGTTTTTCTTTTTTACCGGCGGCCTTTTCATGGCTGTTCAGTTTACAAAGGAACGGTTTTTTATTCCTGCCCTGGCCCCGTTAATCTATAATATCGGTATTATCACGGGCGGAATTTTGCTTTACCCCGTTCTCGGGATGGAAGGATTTGCCTGGGGGGTTCTGGTCGGGGCATTTTTGGGCAGTTTTCTGCTCCAGCTTGTGGGAGCCCGGCGGGCAGGATTAAAGTATTTTTTCATTTTCAATTTTTCCCACCCTGATTTTTTAAAGTATATCCTTTTAACCCTTCCCCTGATGGTGGGACTGACCATGACATTTTCAACGGAAATCCTGATGAAATTTTTCGGTTCGTTTCTCCAGGAAGGAAGTATCGCAGCCATGAACTATGCCCTGCGGATCATGTTCATCCTTGTGGGATTTTTCGGCCAGGCCGTTGGTATGGCCTCCTATCCTTTTATGGCAAAAATTGCCGCCAAAGGAGACTTCCAACGGTTAAACCATATGATCAATCAAACATTAAAATTCATTTTTATAGTGATTCCCTTTTCAGTCCTTTTCATGGTCCTTCGCCGTGAGATCGTTGTAATACTTTTCCAGCGGGGCGCTTTTGACGCCCAGGCAACCCAATTGACCGCCGGTATTCTTCCCTTTTTCATGGTAGGTGCCTTTGCTTTTTCCGCCCAGACCATTGTTTCCCGAGGCTATTATGCCCTTCAAAACACCCTGTTCCCGGCTATTTTTTCCACCATCTGTGTCTTGGCAAGCCTGCCCATGATCTATGGATTTATGAAACTTTTGGGTATAACAGGCGTGGCCCTCGGGCTCTCAGTATCAGTCACCTTAAGTTCCCTTCTCCTCTTTGAGTGCTGGAACCGTAAAGCTAGGAACACCCAAAAAAAAGAAGTTTATACTTTTTTCCTAAAACTCATCCCGGTAAGCCTCCTCCTTGGTGCCATCCTCCAGGCGATCCTAGTGGGATTGCGACAAGTCTTTGACCCGACAACCCTTTTCGGAAGCCTGATTATCTGCTCCATTATCGGCCTTATTTTTTCAATTTTGCTACCCCTATTCGGGTTAATA
>DAOWDR010000589.1 GCA_030638935.1 Desulfobacteraceae bacterium
CCTCGGGCACCACAGGCAAACGAAAAATTCTTGCCTATACCCAAAAGGACTTAGATGACTGGTTTGACATGTTTGCCAGGTGCTATGAAATGGCCGGGCTCACAGAAGATGACAGGGTCCAGATCGCAGTTGGCTACGGGATCTGGACCGCCGGCATGGGGTTTCAGCTGGGATGCGAACGCCTGGGGGCCATGGCAATTCCCGTGGGGCCGGGCAATATTGACATGCAATGCCAATTTTTGGTGGACCTGCAACCCACCGTCTTTTGCTGCACCGCCTCAATGGCCCTTCTCATGGCCGAAGAAATCAATAAACGGGGAATTAAAAACAAAATTAATCTTAAAAAAATCATCCTGGGCTCGGAACGGTGTTCTGCTTCCATGTGGGCCAAGATCAAGGAACTTATGGGTCTTGAGGACATGTTCGACATAACCGGCATGACCGAACTTTACGGGCCGGGCACTGGAATTGACTGTCCAAAGCATGAAGGAATTCATTATTGGGCGGACAAATATATCCTTGAAATCTTAAATCCCGACACACTTATGCCGGTTTCCGAAGGTGAAATAGGTGAAATGGTTATCACAACTCTATGCAAAGAAGCTGCACCCCTGGTCCGTTACCGGACCCGTGATCTCACCCGCAAGATAACCAACCATTGTTCCTGCGGTAATATTCTTTTCATGCATGACAAGATCCTGGGAAGATCAGATGACATGATCATCTTAAAGGGGGTCAATATTTATCCCGGCCAGATTGATGAAGTCTTATCCTCTATCCCGGAAGTGGGAAGCGAGTACCAGCTCCACCTGGAAAGAAAAGATGACGGCAAGGATTATATGACCATTAAGACAGAAGCTGCCCAGGGATTGAATCCAGAACTGACCAAAGAGGTTAGAAACAAAATAAAAAAACTTGTACGCTCAAAGGTAATGGTAAGTTGTGATGCAGATATTTATACATATGGCCAGTTACCCCGGTATCCCGGCAAAGCCCAACGGATCTTTGATAATAGAGAAGAGTAAAAGGAAATCTTTATGAAAGCATTTAAATACTTATCTCCTGAAACAATTGAAGCTGCCATCTTTTTTTATGGTGAGCATAGTGAAACGGCAAAATACATGGCCGGGGGCACGGATATAATTGTTAAAGTTAAAGAGGGATGGATGGAACCCGAATTTTTGATCTCCTTAAAAAAGATCCGGGAGATGGGCCATCTGATAAAAAATAAGGCTTCAGGAGAGCTTTCCATCGGCGCCCTGGTCACCCATGCCATCCTGGAAAAATCTTTGATGATCCAAAACGACTACCCCATTCTTTATGATGCTGTTTCCAATATCGGGTCTTTGCAGGTTAGAAACATGGGAACCATCGGCGGTAATCTGATCAATGCCGTCCCCTCTGCCGACGGTGCCATCCCTTTGATCGCCCTGGACGGGGTGGCCCAGCTTGTCGGCCCGGAAGGTGAACGATCCTGCCCTATAAAGGATCTGTTTCTGGCTCCCTATGAGACTGTTTTAAAACCCGGGGAAATCTTAAAAAAAATCATTATCCCGCCCCAGGCCCCCCATACGGGAAGCGCCTATATCAAATTTGGCCGCAGGGCTGCCATGGAACTTCCCCTGGTAGGCATCGGCGTTCTGCTGACCCTGGATTCCCATGACAAAATATGCACCAAGGCAAGGATCTGTTTAGGGGTTGCCGCTCCCACCCCCATGAGGGCCTATGATGCCGAAGATTTTTTAATAGGAAAAACCATAAACAAAAAGATTTTGATCCAGGCCGGCAATATGGCGGCAGACCAATCCAAAGTCAGGGACAGTATCCGGGGAAAGGCCTGGCACAGAAAAGAGATGATACGGGTTCATGTCCGGCGCATGGGACTCAAATGCCTTGAATTAATAAATAATCGTTAGGAGAAACTGACCATGACGACAAAGATATCTTTTTTATTAAATGGTGACAAGATCTCCCATTGGGTCAAGGATCACTGGACCCTGCTGCATTTATTAAGGGAAGAGATGGGGCTCATCGGAACAAAAGAGGGGTGCGGCAATGGTGAATGCGGTGCCTGCACTGTTATTGTGGATAACCTTGCCGTGAATTCCTGTTTGTACCTGGCTATTGAGGCGGATAAAAAAAAGGTTGAAACCATTGAAGGCCTTGCATCAAAAGACGGCACCCTCCACCCTTTGCAGCAGTCTTTTGTGGATAAGGGCGGGATCCAGTGCGGATTCTGTTCCCCGGGTATGATCATGTCCTCCAAGGCATTGCTGGATGAAAATCCCGATGCAGACCAGGAAGAGATAAAGCATGCCCTTGCCGGAAATATCTGCAGGTGTACAGGCTATGTGCAAATTCTGGAATCAGTCCAAGCCGCCAAAGGGCAAATTTCAGGGGGAGATCAAAAATGAATCCATTAAATAGCGAATTTGGCAGCGATTTCAGCAGCGAGTTCAGCGTTGTGGGAAAACCAATTCCCAAACTGGATGCAGCCCAGAAAGCAATGGGCCGGGCCGAGTATATCCAGGATATAAAATTGCCGGGCATGCTCTATGGCAGAATTCTTTACAGCAAATTTGCCCATGCCGGGATCAATAAAATGGATATTTCCAAGGCACTTGCATTGCCGGGGGTGCATTCTGTTCTAACGGGAGAAGATATACCTGACAAGATGAAAATGGGATTCTACAAAGACAATCCGCCCTTAAAAAAAGGCAAGGTTTGTTGCTTCAGGGATGAGGTGGCGGCTGTTGCAGCCACCACCCCGGATATTGCAAAAAAAGCCCTGGATCTAATTGAAATCGAATATGAAGAACTTAAAGGAATTTTTGATCCGGAAAAAGCAATGGAAAAGGATGCCCCCATCATCCATGACCACCTTAAGTCCAACCTTCTCAAACTTCCCTGGAGCCTTCACTACGGGGATGTGGAAAAAGCGGAACAAGAAGCTGCCTTTGTGGTTGAAGACCGGTTCACCACCACATGGGTGACCCACTGCTGCCTTGGGACCAGCGGGGCCATTGCCCTCTTTGATGCCAAGGACAACCTGACCGTCTATACCAACACCCAGATCCCTTCCCTCGCCCAGAAGGACTTTTTAGAAGCCCTGAAAGCCATGGGCCTTAAAGACAAAAGGGCAAGGGTGATTAAACCCGTTATCGGCGGCGGATTCGGCAGCAAACTTGACACCTACGCCTATGAACACATTGCCATTCTTCTGGCACACAAATCCAGAAAACCGGTGAAGATTGTTTTTGACAGGGTCGAAGAATTTAAGGCAACCTCCACCCGGCAGCCAACCATTACCCATATAAAACAAGGGTGTGACAAAGAGGGAAAACTTTTATTCCGGGATGTC
>DAOWDR010000626.1 GCA_030638935.1 Desulfobacteraceae bacterium
GAAGATCCTTGCGGATGATAACCATACAGGTGCCGGAGGGACCTAGGTTTTTCTGGGCACCGGCATAGATCAGCCCAAATTTTTCCATATCCAGGGGTCTTGAAAAAATATCCGAGGACATGTCTGCAATAATGGGAATTCCACCTGTATCAGGGAATTCATAGAACTGGGTGCCCTTGATGGTGTTATTGGATGTCAAATGAACAAATTTGGCAGATGTGGTAAAGGAAATATCCTTGGGGATATAGGAAAAGTTTTTATCTTCGGAAGAGGCAACCACATTGATTGATTTTCCAAGGTTTTGGGCCTCTTTAATGGCTTTTGTGGACCAGGTACCGGTATTTATATAGTCGGCGGTATCATTTGATGAAAGCAGGTTCATGGGGATCATGGCAAACTGCATTGACGCCCCCCCCTGGATAAAAAGGACATGGTATCTTTCGTCCAGTTTTAAAAGGCGTTTTGCCCGTTCCACTGCATCATTTATAACATCATCAAAATGGGAAGATCTGTGACTGATTTCAGTAATTGACATGCCTGAATTTTTAAAATTTAAAAAAGAAGCCTGGATCTCTTCAAGAACAGGTAGAGGCAAGGCAGCAGGACCGGCATTGAAATTGTAAATTCTTTGATCTGTCATTGGTATTTCCCCTTTTAATGTGATTAAGAATGGTTAAATGGTTAGGGATGTAAAATGGTTATGAATTGTGTTCTCTTGTTTTATGAAACTCAATTTTGGGCCATTCTTCCATGGCAAACCCAAGCTGATACTCGCTTGTGGTTAAAAAGGTGAGCCTCCCTTCTGCATCCCTGGCAAGGCTTGACTCATTTCTTTTTGTAAATTCTTTTAAAATCAGTTCATCTTCACAGGTCACCCACCTGGCAACAGATAGATCAATGGTTTCATATGCAGCATTAACACTGTACTCGGCCTTGAGCCTGGCCATGGTGACATCAAACTGAAGCACTCCCACAGCTCCTATGACGTGCAAATTCCCCATCAACGGCCTGAAGACCTGGATGGTCCCCTCTTCAGCCAATTGTGTCAACCCCTTGGATAAAGCCTTGGCCTTCATGGGATCCCTTAACATGACCCGCCTGAAATGTTCCGGTGCAAAATTGGGAATTCCCAAAAATTTTAAGGGCTCCTTGGTGGTAAAGGTATCCCCAATTTTTATGGTTCCGTGGTTGTGAATTCCAATAATGTCTCCGGGATAGGCTTCTTCAATATTGCTTCTCTCCCGGGCAAGAAAAATTGTGGCATTTGATATTTTAATATCTTTACCGAGTCTATGGTGCCTGACCTTCATGCCCTTGGTATATTTACCGGAACATATTCTAAAAAAGGCAATCCTGTCCCTGTGCTCGGGGTCCATGTTGGCCTGGATCTTAAAGGTAAACCCGGAAAAAGCCTTTTCTGCAGGGTTTACATCCCTTGTGGCAGTGGGGCGCAACCCCGGGGGCGGTGCAATCTTAACAAAGGAATCCAGCATTTCCCTGACCCCAAAGTTGTTGATGGCAGATCCGAAAAATACCGGGGTCTGGGTACCGTTTAGATATAAATCCAGATCAAAGGGTTCCGAGGCCCCTGAAATCAGTTCCACATCTTCTCTCAGGGATTGGGCCTGGGATTCGGAGATCAATTCATCAAGCCGTTCATCTTCCAAATCCCGGATAAGGATACCATCATCATCTTTCGGGCTGTATCCCGGGGAAAATATACCCACCTCTTTTTTTTCAAGATTGTACACCCCTTTAAACCGTTTTCCCATGCCGATTGGCCAGGTTAAGGGAATACATTCAATCTGGAGTTTGTCTTCAATATCTTCAAAAATATCCAGGGGTTCCATTCCTTCCCTGTCCAGCTTGTTGATAAAGGTAATAATGGGGGTATTGCGCATGCGGCAGACCTCCATGAGTTTCCGGGTCTGGGGCTCCACCCCCTTTGCATTGTCAATGATCATGACAGCACAGTCCACTGCGGTGAGAACCCTGTAGGTATCTTCTGAAAAGTCTTTATGCCCGGGGGTATCAAGAAGATTGATTTCATACTCTTTATAGTTGAACTTCATCACGGATGATGAGACGGAGATTCCCCTTTCCTGCTCAATGGAAAGAAAATCCGAGGTGGCAGCTCTTTCAATTTTTCTGGATTTTACCGCACCTGCCTGTTGAATAGCCCCGCCAAAAAGCAGCAGTTTTTCAGTCAGGGTTGTTTTGCCGGCATCAGGGTGGCTGATAATAGCAAAGGTTCTGCGTTTATTAATTTCTTTTACCAATTTTTTATCAATTTTGGTATCCAGCGGCTTATCTATTGGTTCTGATCCCATTTAAATGAAATCCTTGTATTCTAAAGTTAAATTGTCTTCTGTAATTAAGGGTGAAAATTTAGCAGTATTTTTTGTGAGAATCAAATATAGGTGCCCAGGCTCTCTTTATTCGTACTTGTCTTTTCTTGCCTTGTACCGCTTCCTGATTTTAAAAAAATCCCAGATGGCCCAGGGAATCATTATTGCGCTTAACACCTGGTTAAACAAGGCATGGTCTGCCATATCCGGATCAGTCGTTATCCATCCATCCCAAAAACACCAGAGGCCAAATCCCATTAAAAGCAGTGTAAATACATATGGGTTCATCTGTGGCGGCTTGGGCGGAGAGGCTTTTTTTTTTCCATGGCATATCCTCATTGGTATACAGGGTTAATAATAAACTTC
>DAOWDR010000282.1 GCA_030638935.1 Desulfobacteraceae bacterium
AAGATCATCCCGGTTCAGGTCGGCATATAAAATACCCTCCCGGCCAAAGAGCGGACCGGCCAGGATTTCCCCCATGGGGGAGATGATGACACTGCCTCCCCGGCACATGGTGTCGGGCTGGGATTCAAGTTCTTCAAAGGTGGCAAGATGGGGAGGATAGTCTTTTTTTTCCACATATTGGTTGCACCCCATCACAAAACAGCGTCCCTCAAGGGCAATGTGCATTACCGTGGACTGCCAGGTGTCCCTGGAATCTGCAGTAGGGGCCAGGTAAAATTCGATTCCCTGGCCATACATGGCCATGCGGGCCAGGGGCATATAATTTTCCCAACAGATCAGGCCGCCTATTTTGCCCATGGGGGTGTGAAATACTGGCAGGGTGCTGCCGTCACCTTCTCCCCATATAAGGCGTTCGGATGCAGTGGGTTTAAGTTTTCTGTGCTTGCCGAGAAACCGTCCGTCGGGTCCGAAGTAGAGCATGGAGCAATAAAGGGTGCCGGTATCCAGGTTTCCGTCTTTTTCAATCACACCGATACAGACATGGGCCTTGGCTTCTTTTGCTGCCTTTCCAAGGGTGTCCACATCCGGACCCGGGACCTTTATGGCATTGTCATAATAGGTCTTCCACAAGTCCCGTCCCGCATCATTCCGGCTGCCCACCTTCATGCCGAATCCAAATCCCCTGGGGTAGGCCGGGATAAAGGCCTCGGGCAGCAGAATCAGATCGGCTTTGGCTGCACTTGAGATCAGGTCGCAGGCTTTTTCAATTGTTTTTGCAAGGTCAAATAGGACAGGGGCGGCCTGAACAACAGCAGCGGTTACAATAGTCATGATCCCTCCACATTCGGGTTGAGTTTAAAAATTAGAATGTAATCACAAATATGCAGATGTTCAATGTGAAATTATTGTTTTTTTACATGGGTAGCCCATGGAGAGATTGAAAATCACCCGACACCGGATGAAGTCAGGGCAGATATTAAAAAAGGCTGCCGGCAAGAAAACTGCCGGCAGCCCGAAAAAAAGAAGCTGATTCTTTAACTTAAGTTTTGAATTGTTTAGCTGGGGAACATTGTATCATCAATGTCTACAGCCACTGAACTTGTGTTCATCAATGCCGCAAATCTGCCCAGGGTGATGGGCAGCTGGGTCTCCACATAAAATTGGAGAGATTTGATAATGCCCTCGTAAAAGGGTTTGTCCTTTTTCTTGGCTTTTTCAAGGTTCTGGGCAGCCACCGTGGCTCTCCAGAGCAGCATCCATGCCATGGTAGTATCCCCTGTAGCATCCTGGAATGGATGGGCATTGGCAAAGGCTGCCAATGCTTTTTCAGACATGGCGGTCTGGCCCATGTGAATGGCGACTTCGGCCAGTTTGTTCATGACCTCTTCCACCTTGAAGGCCTGTTTTTCAAGTGCTGGGATTCCCTTGGCCGTGGCAACGGTTTTCTGCATTTCACCAAAGAGATCCATGATGGGTTTGCCCTTGTTCAGGCCCAGTTTCCGGCCTAACAGGTCCATTGCCTGGATACCGTTGGTTCCTTCATAGATCAGGGTGATTCTGCAGTCCCGGAGGAGCTGTGCCATTGGATATTCTTCTATGAAACCATACCCGCCATATACCTGCATGCCGTGGCTGCAGACCTCAAAGGCCCGGTCCGTTACATAGCCTTTGGCAATTGGAGTCAAAACTTCAACTATGCCCTGGTATTTATCCTTTTCCTCCTGGGTCGGCGCAACGGTTGACATGTCTGAACAATACATTGCATAATAGAGAAGGGACCTGATGCCTTCGACATTGACCTTCATCATCATGAGCTGTCTTCTGACGTCGGGATGGCGGAGGATGGATACGGATTTGGCCTCAGGATTCATGAATTCCAGAAGGTCCTTGCCCTGGACTCTGTTCCTGGCATAATCAAGGGCGTACATATAGGCGGTGGTGGCGCAGGCAAAACCCTGGAATCCCACCAGGAGCCTGGCTGCATTCATCATCATGAACATGGCTTTCATGCCCTTGTTCTCTTCGCCCAAAAGGGTTCCGATGCAATTGCCCTTGGATCCCAGGGAAAGGGAACAGGTGCTGTTGCCGTGGATACCCATCTTGTGTTCAATGCCGGTGCAGATGACATCATTGAATTCACCAGGGGTGCCGTCTTCATTGACCCTGAACTTGGGTACAAGAAACAAAGAGATCCCCTTGGTGCCTTCAGGAGCCCCTTCGATTCTTGCCAGAACCGGGTGGATGATGTTTTCCGTCAGATCATGTTCCCCGCCGGAAATAAATATTTTTTCACCAATGATGGTATAAGTGCCGTCACCGTTGGGAACAGCTTTGGTGGCCAAAGCACCCACATCTGATCCAGCCCCAGGTTCTGTAAGGAGCATGGTGCCGGTCCATTTGCCTGTATACATATTTTTCAGGTAGATATTTTTTTGTTCCCGGGTGCCGAAATGTTCAACCAAATGGCCGGCTCCCTGGGTTAATCCCGGATACATCATGAAGGGGTAGTTGGCCCCGTTGAAATATTCGGCAACTGCCGAGGCAACCGTTCTTGGCATCCCCTGGCCGCCCCATTCCGGGGATTCAGTGGGCGCCAGCCATTCTCCCTCATTGAAGAGATCAAACAATCGTTTAAAGGAGGAGGGTGTGGTCACTTGGCCATTTTTAAGGGTACAACCCTGCTCATCCCCTTCTTTACTGGAGGGAAGCAGCTCTTTAACGGCAAAGTTTTTTGCCTCTGAAATGATCAGATCAATGGTTTTTTTATTGAAATCTGCGAAATCCTCATGGATTTTTGACAGATTCTCTGCCCCAAGCTGCTCGTGCAGCACAAATTCGATATCCCTGCGGTCGGAAATTACCTGTGCCATTTTAAAATGTCCTCCTGATTGTTTCGTTTCAATATTGTTTGTTCATGTTTTTAAGCCGGGTTGTAAATGAATAATGCCTCATTGGAAAAAATCTGTATTAACGAGGGATTGTTCTATAAAATATACAGAACTAAAAATAGATTATATTAATCAATTAAAATAGTTATAATTTTTATTTGGTATCATTATCTCCCTATATTTCCTTAAACAGCAAAATGAATAAGAATTCATTACATTAAAATTTTAAATAGTCAACGATTATTTTTACAAATGCAAGATAGTTTTATATACATTGTTTATGAAAAAAATATTGATATCTGCCTGTCTCATGGGTGGTCGATTCCGCTATGATGGAAAGCAAAAAAAAATGGACCATTCCCTTATTCAAAAATGGGAAGCCCAGGGGCGGCTTGTTCCTTTTTGCCCCGAGGTGGCAGCAGGCCTTGAAATCCCCCGGCCTCCTGCACAAATTGTCAATGGAGACGGCCGGGATGTGCTTGGGCAAAAGGCATGGGTTAAGACATCCGCAGGAGAGGATGTCACATCCGAGTTTATATGCGGGGCATTTCTTGCCCTTGGTTTGATAAAGACCCATGCCATAAAAATTGCTATTTTAAAAGCAAAGAGTCCGTCATGTGGAACCGGTTTTATATATGATGGAACCTTTGAAAACAGATTGGTTCCGGGAATGGGAGTGACCACGGCTGTTTTGAGGGAAAGCGGGGTTTTAGTTTTTCCGGAATCTGAAATTGAGAAGGTAAAATTTTTGCTAAAATAAAATTTTTAAAGATTTTTTTTTGAAAAAACTAAAATTTGCCTGCAAAGTGGTCTTGGAAGATATTACTTGACCCGATCAACTTTTTTTGGTACTTCAAACCATTTAGAATATGCACGATCAGTATGGAATATTGAAAGTGGGGGCAAGCCTCTCTTTCAGTATAATTTAAATTTAAGTTTGGAGGATAGGATGAAAAAATTATTGTTGGTTTTAAGCCTTTTTCTGGTGCTCTCGTTCACCGTTTCTGCCGGTGCAAAGACAATTAAAGTTGG
>DAOWDR010000058.1 GCA_030638935.1 Desulfobacteraceae bacterium
ATTGCCGCTTTTCTGGATCAATCTCATATTTTCAACGTAATGATTGACTGCTATGCCCACCCAAATTCCGATGGTCTGATTATAAAATTTTTAAAGGAAGAAAAACCTGAATTTATCGGTTTTTCCTGCACCACCTCCAGCTTTTTTGACGGAATCCGCATTGCCGGCCTTGCCAAAACCCATTGTCCCGGCATCAAGGTTGTCTTTGGCGGGGTCCATGTTTCAGCCCTCAGGGAAGGCCTGATGCAGGAGTATCCCTCCATTGATTATCTGGTGGTGGGAGAGGGGGAAGAAACCTTAAAAGATTTGCTCACCATCCCCCAGACCGATCTTCAAACCGTCAAAGGGATTGTTCTTCGGACCCATGACAATCAGGTGGTATTCACTGGGTTCAGAAAAAAAATGCTGGATCTGGATTCCCTGCCCTTTCCTGCCTATGAAAAATTATCCGGATACCCCCATGTTTATAAACTGCCGATTTTCAATTATCCCAAAGTACCAAATGCCAGTTGCATCTCCAGCAGGGGCTGTCCCTATTCCTGTTCCTATTGTGACAGGTCAGTATTCCGGAAAAGCTTTCGATACAATTCTGCCGACTATTTGTATGCCCATTTAAAATATTTAAAAGAGCAATTCAATATCCAGCATATTAATTTTTATGATGACCAGTTTACATTTAACCGGGCCAGGGTGGAAGCCTTTGCAAAGCTCATGATTGAAAACAAATCAAATCTCACCTTTAATTGTGCAGCCCGGGCAGAGCACCTGGATTTTGAGCTATTAAAACTCATGAAAGCTGCCGGCTGCTGGATGATCAGCCTGGGGATTGAGACAGGTGATGCAGATCTCCTGGCACAACATAGGCAGAACCCGGACCTGGACATGATGAGAGACAAAATTTATATGATTAAAAAAGCCGGAATTAGGGTAAAAGGCCTTTTGATGATGGGACTGCCCGGGGAAACCGAAGCCAGCATCCAAAAAAGCCGGCAATATGTTTATTCACTTCCCCTGGACGATTTCAACCTTGCCAAGTTCACCCCCTTTCCCGGCTCCCCTATTCACAAGGAGATCACAAAAAAAGGAAGTGATCTGGGTGAATTTGATGAAGATTGGGAAAAAATGGACTGTATGCAATTTCTCTTTATTCCAAAGGGAATAACCAAGGAGCGAATGGAAGTACTTTTTATTGATTTTTATAAATCCCATTTTCAACGGTTCCCGGTATTGGCGGGCTATATCTCCATGCTATGGAAATCCCCTGATTCCTGGAAAAGATTTTTGAAAAATTTGACCGGGTTTCTCCGCTTTGCCAAAAGCAATAAAAGGATGTAATTAAATAACAAATCCGACAAATAAAAAAACACCCTGGGGCCTTGTTTGCATATTGCTGGGTGCCGGCATCCTGTCTGCCTTCCAGGTGGGCAAGGTCCCGCCTGTACTCCAGGATATCCGGGCGGATCTTGCTATCAGCCTGGTCCGTGCCGGATGGGTGCTCTCTGTTTTTAATTTTATAGGACTGATACTGGGCACCTGCACCGGTGCCATTGCCGATGCCCTGGGCCACCGCCGCCTCATGCTCTTTGGAATAGGCCTCCAGATAGCAGGATCATTTTTAGGGTCAGTCTCTCCCTCATTTGGATGGCTTCTGGCCACCCGCTTTGTTGAAGGGGCAGGGTTTCTGGCCGTGGTGGTGAGCACCCCAGCTCTTATTTTCCAGGTGGTTCAGGAAAAAGATGTCCGAATGGCCCTGTCTGTATGGAGCTGCTATCTTCCGGCCGGTGCCGCCTTGATGATGGTATTGCTGCCCTTTTATCTCAAAGTGACCACCTGGCAGGGGCTATGGCAGATCAACGGGGTAATTCTGGCCCTTTACGGTATACTCCTGGCAAAAACCACAGCCGGCATTCCGTTCTTAAACCCTTCCCAGTCCTTTAAATTTAAACGCCTTGGAAGAGATATTTTCAAAACTATGACCTCTCCCGGCCCCCTGGTGTTGGCCCTGATTTTTATCACCTACTCCCTCCAGTGGCTGGCAGTCATGGGATTTTTACCCACCCTGCTCCTGGAAAAATACGGATTTTCAAAGGCCCTTGCCTCATGGCTCACAGCCGGTATGGTCTTTTTAAATATTTTCGGAAATCTTGCCGGGGGAAGGCTATTGAAAAGTGGATGCAGGCGCTGGATTTTAATAGCCCTGGCAAGCTTTGTCATGGGGAGCTGTGCCATTGCCATTTATGCCCCAGGTGTCAATTTTATGCTCAATTATACAGGCTGCCTGATCTTTTCGCTTGTGGGCGGGCTGATCCCGGCTTCGGTTATTGGCGCAGCCCCCATCTATGCCCCCTCAAAAAACCTCATTTCCACCACCACAGGTTTTGTGATCCAGGGCGGGCAATCAGGACAGGTCATTGGCCCCCCGGTCCTTGCCTGGCTGGTATCAACCACAGGCACCTGGACTTCCGGGGCCTGGTTTCTGGGAAGTGTTGCCCTGGTTGGTATTTTACTCAGCCTTGGAATGGCTGGGTTAAAAAATTTGGAATAAAAAATACCATCTTACCCCTTTGCCTTTCTTGTGGCCAGATAAACATTGGCAGCAAAAATCAAGAATGCACCGATCCAGCCGGACAGGGACAGGGAAGAATCCATGGCAATGAAGGGACCCAGCATTGCTGCCAGCAAAATCCGGGTGGAAGAAATGATCCCCCCTTCAATGGCGGTGACATACTTGAACCCGATGGTCAAAAGGTATTGGCCTGCAATTGCAATGGCCGAGCACCAGAACAGATAACTTAGTTCCTCAACCAAGGGTATGCGCATCTGGTCATAAAAAAGGCAGAATATAATCACAGTACCCACGCCAAACATGAAAAAGAGAGTGGTATTGGTATCATGGACCTGGCGGGACAGATTAAGATACATGATGGCAACTGCAGCACTGATACCAGAGCCCAAAGCCCAGAGGGAGTTATAATCAAAGGCCATTCTGGACGGGGCCAATATCAGCCAGACCCCGGCAAAGGCGGTTAAAACAATCAAAATTGCCACAGGGTCACGCTGTCTCTTGAAAAAAATCCATGAAAAAATGGCAATGAACAAAGGATAGGTCATGTTTAAAATATTGGCCTGGGCAACCGAGGTCAGCTCAACCCCCTTAAAGAAACAATAGACGGCCAGACAATTGCCAAGGGCCCTGCCGATGAGCAAGCGTTTTTTGACAATTTTGATTTTTTGTCCCCCTATTCCCATGACCAGGATAACCGTGGCAAAGCCCACGCTAAACCTGGCAAAGGTGAATAGGGAAGATTCAATTTCAAGCCCTGCCATGCTGGACCATTTGATAATAACCGTGGCAATATAGAAACAGAATGCAGACCCGAAAACAGCCAGACATCCCATGATTGTTTTAATGTCCATGGATATTATTTTTTAAACTTAAGTTTGTTATCATTCTTGAAATTGATGCCTTTTGGTGATAATTTAATCCCCTGTGGAATAATTTTGTAAAGAACATATAAAATGAAAAAAGACAATAAAAAATTTTCAGACCAGATAGCCCCCCTGCGGGATGAAATCGATTCCATCGACTCCCGGATTTTGTCTCTGCTTGCCCGGCGCCAGGCCCAGGTGGAAAAGGTGGTGGCTTTAAAAAAAATCCATAGCATCCCAGTATACCACCCGGCAAGGGAGGAAGACCTTATCTCCAGGCTCCGACTCCAGTCACAAAGCCATGGCCTTGATCCTGATTTCATGGAAGATCTTTACCGTGTGATCCTCCGCCAGTCACGGGTGAAGCAGACCCAAAAAATGGAACACAAAGGCGTAAAACCCAATGCCAGGGTGCTTGTAATTGGTGGTGCCGGCCAGATGGGAGCTTTGTTTGCCGACCTCTTTACCAAATCCGGGTATGAAGTGAGGATATTGACAGAACAGGACTGGGATCATGCCCCCAGCCTTTGCCGGAACATTGACCTGGCCCTTGTCTCTGTCCCCATTGAAAAAACTCTCCAGGTGATTGAAAAAATTACTCCCCTTCTACCGCCAGGGGCTGTGCTGGCGGATCTGACCTCGGTGAAAAAAGAACCTGTTGCCAAAATGCTTTCAGCCCACAAGGGACCGGTACTAGGGGTTCATCCCCTGTTCGGCCCCACCCTAAGCTGCCTTGACAAACAAATCATTGTTGTCACCCCGGGAAGGGATGGGACTGCTTGTGAATGGTTCACAGAGCAACTGAGCCTTTGGGGAGCTGTGATTGTCGAATCCACACCCGGCGAACATGATGAAATAATGGAAATTGTCCAGGCATTGCGCCATTTTGCCACCTTCTGCTTTGGCGAATTTCTCTGCAATCGCCAGGCAAAACTTGAACGGACCCTGGAATTTTCAAGCCCCATTTACCGCTTAGAGCTTGGAATGGTGGGCCGGCTTTTTGCCCAGGACAGCGCCCTGTATGCCCAAATTATCTTTGCCACCCCGGAACGAAGGGCACTGCTAAAGGAGTTTATCCTATCCCTGGGCCGGCATATAGAAATGCTGGAATCCAATGACAAACAATTGTTCATTGACCAGTTCAACCATGTGGCCCAATGGTTCGGCCCCTTCAGTGACCAGGCCATGCGGGAGAGCACCTTTCTCATCGACAAGCTCATCGAACGGTTTTAAGCAAACCCGATTCTAATCAAACCTGGTTTTATACAAACATGGTTCTAATCAAACCTGATTTTAGCCCTTTCAGCTTTCTTTTCCATACTGCTTTAATTTATTCAGCAGGGTTTTTCTTGTGATTCCCAGACGCCGGGCTGTTTCACTTTTATTACCACTGGCAGATTCCAGGGTGGATAAAATAGCTGTTTCCTCAATCTTTGACAGAGAAATATTTTCAAGACCAGATGCCGGAGCCGTTTCCTTAAGATCCTCGGGAATGATAAAAGAAAGGTCCTCCTTGCAAATATAATCGGACCGGGCCAGCACAACCCCCCGTTCAACCGCATTCATCAACTCCCGCACATTACCGGGCCAGGGGTATCGAATCATGGCATCCATGGCATCAGGTGAAAACCCTTTTATATCCCGTTTGTTCTTTAGGGAAAACTTGGTTAAAAAATGAAGGGTAAGTTCCGGGATATCCTCTGGCCGTTTTTCCAGGGGAGGGATATCAATGGTAACCACATTTAGCCTGTAATACAGATCCTGTCTGAATTTTCTCTCTGCTGCCATGGTTTTCAAATCACGGTTGGTTGCTGCAATGATGCGGACATCCACCCTGATGTTCTGGTCACTTCCCACGGGGGTGAATTCTTTTTCCTGGATCACCCGCAATAATTTTGCCTGCATGGCCAGGCTCATCTCCCCGATTTCATCCAAGAGGATACTCCCCCGGTCTGCCAGGAGAAACTTTCCTTTTCTTTTTTTATCCGCCCCGGTAAAGGCCCCTTTTTCATGGCCGAATAATTCAGATTCCAGAAGGGTTTCCGTGATGGCGGCACAATTGATCCGGATAAAGGCCTGGTCCTTTCGGGGGCTGTTATAGTGCAGGGCAGAGGAGACCAATTCCTTTCCGGTTCCCGATTCCCCTGTTACCAGCACATTGGCCTCGGTGGGCGCCACCATGTGGATGGTATCCAAAAGGGCTTCCATGGCCGAACTCTTCCCCAGGATGTCATGGGAAAAGGTGGCCTGTTCCAGCCTGTTTTTCAGGGACTTATTCTCGGTTTTCAAAAAAATCCGCTCAAGAACCCGGTCAACAGTAAGTTTGAGCTTGTCAAAATCAATGGGTTTGGTTAAATAATCATAGGCCCCTATTTTCAGGGCTTTGACTGCTGTATCCACCGAGGAATAAGCGGTCATGATGATCACGGGCAACGAGGGATTATATTCATGGATTCGCTGTAAAGCCTCCATGCCCGACATCTTTACCATCTTCATATCCATGA
This sequence comes from Desulfobacteraceae bacterium, assembly GCA_030638935.1. Taxonomy (GTDB): domain Bacteria; phylum Desulfobacterota; class Desulfobacteria; order Desulfobacterales; family Desulfobacteraceae; genus NBML01. The sequence goes on from DAOWDR010000058.1 coordinate 5,934, forward strand.
GTACCATGTCAAAGGTTTGAGCCTTGGCCATGTCCACCCCCACATCCCCGTCATCGGCCAAAAAAATCTTGTACCCCCAATCTGTCATCAGGGTTTTGAGCATCCTTGCATGGGCGGCATCGTCATCCACCACCAGTATTTTATTTTGGGTCATATCTTATCCTTTTTCCCCGATTTTCCCTGGATGGCAGCGGGCAGCCGGATCATAAACCGGGTCCCGTTTTCCTTATCACTTTCCACCCTTATCCCGCCTTTCAGATTTTCAACAATCCTGTGAACAATGGAAAGGCCCAGGCCGGTACCATCGGGCCGGGTGGTGAAATAAGGGTCAAACACATCATCCAGATGTTTCTTGTCAATGCCGCATCCATTGTCTGCCACATGGATTTCAATCCCTGTACCATCGGCGGAATCCAAAAGATCCACCCTGAGTTTCCCTCCATCTTCCATGGCATTGATGGCATTCATATATAAATTGAGCAGAATCTGGTTAATCCGATCCGGATCTGTCAGAAAAGTTTCCCTGTCTGTCCGGATATTAACAACGGCATCAATTGATTTTTTGTCCAGATCCTGGCGTACCAATTTCAGGGAATGGGAAATCAAAGATTCAAGGGCAACAGTCCTGTATTCCACTGCCATGGGTTTGGCAAATTCCAAAAGCTGGGTAATGGAACGATTAATGCGCTCCACCTCCTGAACCATAATTTCTGCGGTTTCCCTGTCCTCGGAATTCTTTTCATAACGTTTGCCAAAATAGGTGGCAAATCCTTTAATGGAACTTAAGGGATTTCTGATTTCGTGGGCCACTCCGCCTGCAAGCTTGCCGATTGCTGCCAGATGCCGGGTGGTTTCCACCTTCTTTTTCAATTCTTTGAGCTGGGTCAGATCCCGGAACAAAAATAAAAAGCCCAACACCACCTCTTCATTGTCCAAAATTGGGGAGGCAGTCATATCCAACGGCAGTTCATGGGGTGTCCCCTTCAGGAGGGTGATTTCCCGTGAAACCGGTGTCCCAAGGGTGGCCATCTCACCGGTCAGTTTAATCATCTGGTGAATCATCCGGTGAAAAGGCTTTTCAGGTACCTGTCCTAAAATTTCTTCGGCTGCCCTGTTCATGGAAGTAATTTTGTGGTCCCGGTCAATGGTAACCAGGCCTGCGGGCATATTCTGGACAACATTATCGGAAAATGCCTTTACACTGGTCAAAGATGCCTTGGCAGACCGATAGGCCTGGAAAGCAAAGAGGCAGATCATACCAATGCACCCGATGAGAAAGAAGAGAAACCCCCGGCCAATGGTCTGTTTTACCAATTGATCCTGGGTTAGACTGGCCCGGGTCATGGAAAGCCCTGCAAATATATAGTACTCGGCCATACCGGAAAAATCCCGCTCAAGGTCAAACTTATCAGGACAAAACCTCTGGATTGGCCCCTCCCCATATGATCCAGGCTGCCCCCCTCCATATTTTCCAGATCCCCCCTCCCTTTGTCCCGGCCCCACGGGCATGGATTTATGGCGGCCCCTGAATCCGGTTGCCAGGGGGGCAAACCGTTTAAACACTTCAAAAACAGGGCTCCCGTCAATCTGTCTTGTCCGATGG
>DAOWDR010000669.1 GCA_030638935.1 Desulfobacteraceae bacterium
AATAAAAAATACATTTTTCAGCGATATCTCAAGCTGTTTTATTGATACACTAATTGTATATCACCCTTACGTTTAATGGATAAAAGGGAATAGATTGAAGATGGAAACTATTATAAAAGCTGACAAGCTTACACGCAGGTTCGGCAGTCTTACAGCAGTGGACCAGGTGGAGTTCGGGGTGCGGCAGGGAGAGATTTTCGGATTTTTAGGCCCCAACGGAGCCGGTAAGACGACAACTGTACGCATGCTCACGGGAGTGATTGATCCCACCGGGGGTACGGCTGCAATACATGGCCACGACATTCAAAAAGATCCATTGCTGTCAAGGGCTCATATTGCTGTGGTCCCTGAAGAGGCAAATGTATATCTGGACTTTTCCGTGTGGCAGAATGTCATGCTCATGGCCGACTTATACGGTATTAAGCGGCAACAGAGTATCCGAAAAGCAGAACGCCTTCTTGAGTCAATGGGACTTATGGAAAGAAAAGAACACAAGGCCCGTACTTTATCCAAGGGGCTTCGGCAGAGGCTGATGCTGTGCACAGCCCTTGTAACCAATCCAAAAGTATTGTTCCTCGACGAGCCCACCAGTGGCCTGGATGTTGCCAGTGCAAGGCTGATTCGCAAGACAGTGAGCGATCTGAACCAAAACGGCCTCACCGTGTTCATGACCACTCATAACATGAGTGAGGCCGGCAGTATGTGCTCACGTGTGGCCATAATCAACAAAGGACGTATTGTTGCCATAGACTCTCCTGAAAAGCTGCGTTCAGCCATGAGTTCCCGCCAGTACGTCAAGGTGCGGTTTGCCGGAGATTCACCCGGGAACAACGAGCTTGCATCCTTGCAGGATGTATCCCAGGTTGGCGTGGACAATGGAATTGTCAGGCTGTACACCCGATCCCCTGGTCAGGTTTTGACCCAGGTTGTCCGGCTGGCAGACCAGAAGGAATTGGAGATTATGGATCTTAAAAATTGCAAGCCCAGCCTGGAGGATGTATTTCTTCATTTCACGGACCCTGACAGGGAAAAGGATAGAAAATGAATGCCTCAAATGACAAAGTTTTGATTTGGTCCGGACAATTGCGTTGTTCCCTGGTCATTTTGAAGAAGAATGCACGTCTGTACTATCTGAAACCGCCTGTCCTGATATTCGGGATTCTTTTCCCTGTGTTTTTTTTCCTTGCGTTTAAGATGGGACGTCCCATTGCTGCCCAGACCGTGGTCCCGGGTATGGTTGCCATGGCACTCTGGTTCACGGCAAGTGCGGTGGGGCCTCTGGTAACTCCCTGGGAACGAAACGCCAGGACATATGAGCGTTTAATTTCCACCCCCGTCTCTTTGTATGCCATAATTGCCGGAGATGTGATCTCCGGATTTGTCTTTGGAGCCGTTCTTTCCGTTGTACCCATAATACTTGGGGGCATTTTTACCAATGCTTCCATCGGGAATATTTTCCTTCTCATTGCCGGGATACTGATGGGAGCGCTTAACTTTGCCTCTTTGGGTGTGCTTTTAGCTTCACCACCTGCAAGCGGTCCCTCCAACATCATGTTGTTGTCAAATTTGGTCCGTTTGCCCCTGCTCTTCGTGAGTGGGGTTTTTGTGCCCATTGGCCAGATGCCTGATTGGGCCAGATGGATTTCACCATTGTCACCTCTATCCTATGCAAGCGATTTGATTCGCAAGGCTTTTGGGCATTCCGAGTTTTTTCCGGTCTGGCTGAGCCTGCTCATGCTGGTCCTGTTTACATTGGCGTTTTTTATGATGTCCTGCAAATTCCATCAGATGTGGAGGGCAAAGGGATTGTAACAGTAGGGGCCAGGCCTGTATTATTATGTTTTTCAAATTTTTTTAAAACTGTACAAAATAAAAAGCAGTTTTTTGCCAATTCAGTTATTTGGGGGTACAATTATGAAAGTCATGAAATGGGGTATTGCTGTTATTCTGGTATTGCTGATAATAGTCTCAGTCAGTATATACGGATATTTAAGATCGACGCTTCCGGACTATACAGGTACCTATCAGGTACCTGGGTTAAAAAGTGAGGTCGAA
>DAOWDR010000673.1 GCA_030638935.1 Desulfobacteraceae bacterium
GGAATGGTCCAGTTTTAAGACTGCATTTTCAGCAAAATACAATGGTTTTTTATTTTCCATGGCAAACTGCCTGACCTTCATATACTCTTCTTTAAAGTACATGGTAAAAACAATCTTGCCCATGTCATGGAGAAGGGCAGGGATAAATATCTTGCTTGCAATGGCCGGGTTGGTTCTTTTGGCCAGTTCTTTTGAGACGGTTGCAACCCCAATTCCGTGAATCCACAGGGCCTTCATATCCAGGCTTAATCCTGTTTTATTTGTAACGGCAGATAGAATGCCCATGCCAAGGGCAATGCCGATAATCTCATCAAATCCGATTACCGTTATAGATCTTTTTATGGTTGCAACCTTGGTCTTTTGGGCATAATAAATTGAATTGGCAAGTCTTAAGAGTTTGTTACTCATTCCCTGATCGTAGGATATGACATCTGCGAGTTCTTCAGTTGTTGTTTTCTCATCCGAGGCCACACTGATGATTCGATCAATAACTACCGGCAGCGTAGGGATATCACTCTCCCTTTTCTGCACCATTTTAAGAATTTGGGTTTTTACGTCCATTTAATCCTTTTCGCAAAATATATTAAAAGAAACCTTGTCATATTCCAGGGCCTCCTTTGGGTGTCCTTTTTTAACCTCGTCAGGATACCCTATCGCAATGATTGATTCAATCATTATATTATCGGGTATATCTAAAAGATCTTTAATATAGGTCTCCGCAGTTTTGGACGAATCATGGTCCCGTTTTCTAATCTGTATCCAACAACTGCCAAGGCCCAGTGACTCTGCTGCCAAATGGATGAATATGGAGGCAATGGATGTATCTTCTACCCAGACATCGCTGGCCAAAGGATCTGCGCAGACCACAATTCCCAGGGGCGCTTTTTTTAAAAAGGAAGAACCATGGGGCTTTGCAGCTGCCAGTTTTTCAAGAAGATCAGGTCTGTCAACCACGATAAATCGCCAGGGATTGAAGCTTCTTGAGGAAGGAGATCTTAGGGCTGCCTCGATAAGACGGTCAATTTTTTCTTTTTCAATGGGCCTATCTTTAAATTTTCTAATGCTTCTTCTCTGTTCAATGAGAGTATTAAACACGGGTCGTCTCATGTCAGGATTTATGAAATCAGCTTAATAGAATCAGGTTTGTAAAACCGGGTTTATTAAACCGACCTAGTGAAACCGGGTAATATTGATATCCCCCTTGGACTGCATTTCATCAAATTTTTTCCTTAAAAACCGCTTGAATTTGTTCCGGGTTACCGGCCAAAGCAGCATCAGCCCGAATGCATCTGTCATAAGTCCCGGTGTAATGAGCACAAGTCCTGCGATGAGTATGATCAGTGCATCCATGAGATCTTCTGCCGGCATTATGCCCTGTTGAAGATTCATTCTGACCTTTAACATGGTATTTATTCCTTCCATGCGGGCAAGCCAGGCACCGGCAAATCCGGTCAATATAACAACTAATATGGTATTGAACCCACCAATGACCGTCCCCACCTTTATTAAAAGGTAAAGCTCAATTACCGGTATCAGTGTAAAGCATAAAAAAAGTCGAAAAAGCATGGCTCTTTTCTCCCAAAGGGGTTTATATCATTTATGAATAATGATGATGAAACCATTTTTGTCAAGGGAATTGCAGCGGTTTCAGCAATTCTTCAAGCGGATGCTGATTGCACCATACCCTGGAAAAATTCATCCATGTTCAATCAAAAATGTCATCAACTGATATGAAAATTCGATCTGAATATTATTATAGTAGGATAGAATAGAAAAATCAGGCAATGGCAAGTAAAAAATATTCCCTGGTAACCTTGGGAAATCAATTTTTAAATTTTTGGGCAGGTAATATCCGAATTTCCCAATTGTTCATTTACCCTAACCGCTACTCTTTAATTTAATTACCTGATTTTACGAAAACTCTATGGAGGTAATTAAGGTATAAAATTGATTTTTCAACAGAAAGGCCCAACCCCAATATACTGTGGTGAGCCTAAAACTCAAAATCTAAGCGCTTATAGACAAAAGACTCGCTTTTTTACTACCTTAAGAAGCCTTCTTAAATTGGGATGGTCAATACTAATCTTTCTTTAAAATTGCGGATATCCCTGATATTTTAAATTATTATCATTCTTCTATTCCGTACAAATTCAATTTATCATACAGGGTTCTGCGCCCGATACCTAAAAACACGGCTGCCGTTGAACGGTTCCCTTTACAGAGCGGCGTATCTGAGCGAATCACCAGGACGGTATAGGTTCGGTTAGATCCGCTTCCCATTCGCTCAAGGACGAGCGGATGGGATTTAGCGGCGTCCCTCCATCCTGACGGTGCCGGGTAAAAATGACAGTCGTTGTAAACTACAAAGTGTATGTAATTTTTTATTGTTCATCAAGATGAGCGCACAGATCATGTGCCTTAGGAGGTCTTGATTCTGAGAGACCTTAACCGTTTTTTTTGAACAACAGGATCGCTGTCCCGGTGGCCATCATTGCGGTGCAGAGCAGCTGGCCCATGGTGAATATGAGCCATGGATAATTCAAATGGGGATCAGGTTGCCGGATAAACTCAATTAAAAAGCGGATGAAACCATATCCCACAAGGTATAAGGCAAATATACGATGTTTTGCCCAAGGATGGCGTTTGACGGACCATAAAAGTAAAAAAAGGATAATGCCTTCAAAGAAAGCTTCATAAAGCTGGGAGGGGTGGCGCAGGGTATTACTTATGTCAGTGGGAAAATACATCCCAAAGGGCAGGGAAGTCGGTCTTCCAAACAGTTCGGCATTGATAAAATTACCAAGCCTGCCAAAGGTGTATCCCAGGGGAATAGCCGGGCAGATCAGGTCGGAAAAATCCCAAATGTTAATCTTGTGTTTCCGGCAATAGAGATAAAATACCACCACAACCCCAAGAAGGCCTCCGTGGAATGACATGCCTGAAATGCCGGTAAATTTAAACCCATTGGAAAGATCAAAGGGAAGAATAATCTTAAGGGGATGATCCAGAAAATAGGAAAAATCATAGAAAACTATATATCCGAGTCTGCCGCCGAGAATGACTCCCATGGCTGCCCATA
>DAOWDR010000706.1 GCA_030638935.1 Desulfobacteraceae bacterium
AAAGGGAGATAAAATTAAGTTCATGTCCAATAACTCCCAGTACAAGGTGGAAGAGGTTGGGCTGTTCCAGATAAAAAGAATCCCCCAGGATAGCCTCATGGCAGGACAGGTGGGCTATTTTATTGCCGGTATCAAAAACATCAGCGATGTAAAAATAGGTGATACCGTGACCATGCCGAACCTTCCCTGTGAAATCCCCATGGACGGATTCAGAGAGCCTACACCCGTGGTGTTTTCATCCATGTACCCGGTGGCAGCAGACGATTATGAAGAACTTACAGCCGCCCTGGAGAAACTCAAACTTAATGATGCCTCCCTGATTTATGAAAAGGACAGTTCTGCGGCCCTGGGATTTGGCTACCGCTGCGGTTTTCTGGGCCTTTTACACTTGGAAGTTGTCCAGGAACGGCTGGAACGGGAATATGATATTTCCCTGATTCTTACTTCACCATCTGTTCAATATGAGATCACCTACACAAGCGGGGAGGTCAAAATTATTGATAATCCAACAGCCTATCCTGATCCTGCCGAGATTACCCAAACCCGTGAACCCTTTATCAATGCTTCCATCATTGTTCCGGACAAGTACATGGGCAATGTCATGCAGGTTTGCCATGAGTTCCGCGGGGTCAGCAAAAATTACCAATACATGACCTCCAACCGAATGGAAATGAAATTTGAGCTCCCCCTGGCCGAAGTGGTGTATGAGTTTTATGACCGTCTTAAAAGTGTGACCCAGGGGTATGGATCATTTGACTATGAGATTGCCGGATACCAGGAGACCGATCTGGTCAAGCTTGATTTCCTTATCAACAGCGAACGGGTGGATGCCCTGTCACAGCTCATCCACCGGGACAAGGCAGAAGCCAGGGGCAGGACAGCCTGTAAAAAATTAAGGGAGGAGATTCCCAGGCAGCAGTTTAAAATCCCCATCCAGGCTGCCATTGGCGGTAAAATTGTCTCCAGGGAAACCATTTCAGCCTTTAGAAAAGATGTAACGGCCAAGTGCTGTGGCGGGGATATTTCCAGAAAGAGAAAACTTTTGGAAAAACAGAAAAAAGGAAAAAAACGAATGAAAATGGTGGGGTCGGTTGAGATTCCTCAGTCCGCATTTTTGTCTGTTTTGAAAACCGATTAGAAGTTTTGGGATTAACGGGGGATAGATTAAAGAACAAGGATATTTGCTAACTGTGCAAAACCCATCCCCCCTTTTTCCTCTGTGATCCAGGCAGGTTTGAATCTAAGCCTGTCGCAAAACTCAAGAACATTGGCAACGCCCACGGCATTGGGAAAATATTCAAACATGGGCTCATCATTAAGGGAGTCCCCCACAAAGATAACATTTTCCTTTATTGAATCCAGGTCTGTTTTAAATATTTCCTTAAATAATATTTGGGTCATGGTCAGTTTGTCATAATCTCCAAACCAGCCGTTGACATGGATTGAACTGATCTTTGCACAGGCATTGAAGGATTCAAAGATATCCACAATTTTGTCAATATCCTCTTGGGCAAGTAGGGGAACATCTTCGGCAAAATCAATGGCAAGGTCAGCTTCCCTGTAGGCCTGGTCCGCCGAAACCACACAGCCGGGAATTGTGGTAAGAATTTTTTGTTTTACCTGGTCAAGTTTTATTTGATCCTGTTTGCGCTCCTGATCTGTTTTAAAATATCTGCGGATCATTTTTTTTTGGATGGTATCATAGACAAAGTAGAATGCGCCGTTTTCACCGACAATCCCGTGGACAGGCCACATCCTGGCGATGTGATCGCACCATCCCCCGGGCCTGCCGGTTATGGGAATTACCTTTATCCCGGCATTTTCAAGATTTTCCATGGCGCAGAAAGCTGTTGCAGGTATCCTACCTTCATGGGTGATGGTGTCATCAATATCCGTTAGAAGATAGGTGATGGCAGACCGTTTTTCCTGGGGGAAATTTTTAATGGGTTTCATTGTTATTTTTCTTTTTCAATCAAACCTTTCACAAACCATCTTTGCATGAACAGCACGACCAAAACCGGGGGCAGCATGACCAGAAGGGCGCCGCAAAGGGCTATGTTCCACTCGGGAAGATCATCTGCCTGGGGGATCAGGTTCTGAAGACCAATGACAGCCGTTGTCATTTTCGGATTGGTTGTAACAAGCAGGGGCCAAAGGTATTGGTTATAGCCATAGACAAATTCAATGACCACAAGGGCGGCTATATTGGTCTTGGACAAGGGGAGAAGGATTTTTCTGAAAAACATCATGGGAGAAGCCCCGTCAAGCTTTGCCGCCTCACAAAGTTCTTCGGGAATGGTCAGAAAAAATTGCCGGAACAAAAAGGTGCAGGTTGCCGATGCAACCAGGGGCAGAACAAGTCCTGTATAACTGTCAAGCAGACTCCAGTTTAAATTGACGACGATGTCATGACCGCTGACCCATGAGAGAAGACCGTTCAGGTGCAGTAAATCCCACAGGGACTGGAGGGGTCTTAGCACATTTGCAGCCATCTCATAGGTGGGCAGTATCCTGACTTCCACCGGGAGCATCAATGTACAGAAAACCGATGCAAAGGCCACTACCCTGAATTTATAATCAAAGTAAACAATGGAAAAGGCACCGATCATGGAGATGGTAATTTTGCCCAGGGTGATACCCGAAGCCATAATAAAGGAATTAAAAATCTGGGTCCCAAGATTTCCCCTTGTCCAGGCTTCCTTCAGGTTGACAAAAAACTGGTCACCCGGGATCAACGGCATGGGAACTTTGGATACCTCATCTAAGGGCAGGGTGGCCGCAATCAGGCTGTAGAGAATGGGAAATCCAACAATAAAAATTCCCAGTATTAAAAATACATAGGTAAAAAAATCGAGTATAGGGGTTTTCTCAACCATAATATCTATCCACCATATTGTACCTTTTTTTCAACAAACTTGAATTGGAGAACGGTAATAACAATGATCAGGGTCATGAGCACCACTGACTGGGCCGCAGAAGATCCTAAATTTAAACCCACAAATCCATCCTGGTACACCTTGTAAACCAGAATATTAGTGGAACCGCCGGGTCCTCCCTGGGTCACGGTGTGAATAATGCCAAAGGTTTCAAAAAAAGAATAAATAATATTCATCACCGTTAAAAAGAAGAAGGTCGGAGATAAGAGGGGAAATGTAATGAACCAGAATCGTTTGAAGGGGCTGGCCCCGTCAATTGCTGCAGCTTCTATCAGGGACTTGGGTACGGCCTGGAGCCCTGCCATGAAAAATACAAAGTTATAGCTGACCTGCTTCCAGGCACTGGCCATGACGATCATTACCATGGCATCGCTTCCGTAGAGCACAGGATTCCAGTCAATCCCCATCCATTCTTTGATACCTATGGCAACAATGCCATAGGAAGGATGTAGCAAAAAAAGCCACATAATACCCGAGATGGCCGGTGCAACTGCATAGGGCCAGATGAGCATGGTTCTTATCAATGCAGTTGCTTTCAGGGCTCTATTGGCCATGGTAGCAATAAAAAGTCCCAGGGATAGGGAGACAAAGGCAACGGCAATGCTGAAGGTAAAGGTAATGAAAATTGATTTCAGATAAAGGGGGTCTGTAAACAATTGGATATAATTATAAAACCAGACAAAGGTGGACTTTCTTCCAAAGGGATCACTTAGAAGAAAAGACTGGATAAGTCCCTGGATTGCCGGCCAATAGAAAAAAGTCAGGGTCACTACCATCTGGGGTAAAATCAACAGATATGGTAAATATTTTGATTTAAAAAAAGACCGTTTTATCATGTTTTCATCATCATTTTTTTATGGGCAAAAAAAGGAGTCGGATAAATTTTTCTATCCGACTCCCCATGGCTTCTATCTATTTATAGGTTTTTTCAAAGGTTCTTAACTGGGCATTACTTCTTGCAACAGCATCATCCAATGCTTTCTGGGGAGATTTTTTCCCATTCCAGACAAGTTCCAGCTCTTCATTGATAATATTTCTGATCTGAACAAAGTAGCCAAGCCGCAGACCCCTTGATATTTCGGTTGGGATCGCACGGTTTAGCTGACTGATACCCACTTCCTGGAGGGGATTTGCATCATAATAACCCTTGGATTTCAGGCTTTCGTAGGCATCAATGGTAATGGGGAAATAGCCGGTTTCCTTGTGCCAGTATTCCTGCATTTTATTCCCGGCCAGAAATTTCAAGAAGGCTGCAACTCCCTTATATTCTTTATCGGAATGACCATTAAGTACCCATATGGATGCACCGCCAATGATGCTGTTTTGTAATTTTTTTGCATTGGCTTCCACTGGAAGGGGTGCTGCATCCCATTTAAAATCTTTAACCGCTTTTTTTAATTTGGCAATACCGCTGATGGAATCAATATAAACAGCTGCATTCTGGGCAAGGAATTCGGATTTAGGACCTTGGTATTTTTGTCCACCATACATGAAGCGTTTGTCATCTGCCCATGATTTGAGTCTTGTTATATGATTGACCACCATGGGGTTATTAATTTCAAGCTTACAGTCAAGCCCTTCATATCCATTGGCCTTGCTGGCAAAGGCAATATTATGAATGGCGCTGTAATTTTCGATCTGGGTCCAGGATTGCCATGCTGTCACCATGCCGGCCGAAGCAATATCTGCACTGACAATTTTTTTGGTGATTTCACCCAGCTCATCCCAGGTGATGGGTTCGGTTTTGGACAAAGGTGCTATTCCTGCTTTTTCAAACATATCCACATTATAATACATAATCGGTGTGGAGGAATTAAAGGGCATGGACATGAGATTCCCGTCGGCATTCATGTAATAGGAAAGTACCGCCTGGAGATACCTTGACCAGTCCACATCAATTTTTGCATCCTGCATCAGTTTGTAAACAGGATAAACCGCTCCTGAAAGCATCATGGTCTGGGTTCCCACCTCAAAGACCTGGAGCATATGGGGTTGTTTTTTAGCCCTGAAGGCAGCAACACCCGCATTCATTGTTTCATCATAGTTGCCCTTGTTGGTTCCCACAACCTTGTACTCAGACTGGGATGCATTAAATTCATCAATCATGTTTTTGACAACTTCACCCCTGGCGCTTCTCATGGCATGCCACCAGTTAATGGTGACGGGTTCGGCAAAAACCGATGCGGGTAATGCAATACCCAGGGCAATGATTAAAAATACAAGTGCTTTCGTGAATTTCATTTAATCTTCCTCCTTAACCTTAAGGTTGTTGGGGCCTTTTTTTATCGGGCCGTCAAAATAAAAATTAAAAATATTTTATTCAAATGGTATTCACTCAGATCTATTAGGATATGGCCAAAGAGTCAAGATTAAACTGATTTTTTAGTCTTAATTTTTAGTCTTAATTTTAGCCCGATTTTTAAAAGGGTTTGCATAATGATAATTTTTGTAGTTTTATGGGCATTAAAATTTTAAAAAATTGAGAAACAGGATGAGAACATGGCAGAGCTTAAATTAAAGAATATTGTTAAAAAGTATGGAAAAATTCAGGTTGTCCACGGAGTTAACCTTGATATTAAGGACAAAGAGTTCATTGTCCTTGTGGGACCATCCGGGTGCGGTAAATCAACTCTGCTTAGAATGATTGCAGGGCTTGAGGAAATATCCGGAGGCACAATTTCAATTGATGGTGTAGTTGTCAATGATGTAGCGCCAAAGGACCGGGGCCTTGCCATGGTTTTCCAGAACTATGCACTTTATCCCCATATGAATGTGTTCGACAATATGTCCTTTGGATTAAAACTGAACAAAACACCCAAATCCGAGATCAAGCAAAGGGTAGAGAAGGTTGCAATAGTTCTCGGGCTTGAAACTTTTCTGTTAAGAAAACCCCATGAGCTTTCCGGGGGACAGCGCCAGCGTGTGGCCATGGGCCGGGCCATGGTAAGGGAACCGTCTATTTTTCTGTTTGATGAACCCTTGTCAAACCTGGATGCAAAGCTTCGTATTCAGATGAGAGCAGAGATCAAATTGATGCACCAGCGGGTTGATTCCACCATGGTTTATGTGACCCATGACCAGGTGGAAGCCATGACCCTGGCGGATCGGATTGTGGTTCTCAAGGATGGATACATAGAACAGGTAGGCACTCCCCTTGAACTTTTTTCACATCCTGTAAATACCTTTGTTGCAGGGTTTATCGGCACCCCTCCCATGAACCTTGTTGAATGTAAAATTTTAAAAGAAGCTGGCCATACCTTTATCCAGTTTGAAGCCGGGCTTAAAATGCCTGTCCCTGATAAGGAAGGGGTCGATTTGGCCCATGATCAGGAGGTCGTACTAGGGCTTAGGGCCGAAGAAATCATACCGATAAATACCCATACCCAGCTTCCTGAAGAATGGAGATTTGCCGGGATTGTCAAGGTTGTTGAGCCCTTGGGAAATGAAACCCACCTCCATGTGGATATAATGGGAGTTCAACTGATGTCCAAGAGTGAAGGACGGCAGATTTTAAAACCAAACCAGGACATAAGCCTGGGGCTGAACCTAAATGAAATGCATTTGTTTGATGCAAAAACCACCAAGGTTATCTACTAGGGGGTTTCAGATTCCATTTTTTCCAGACGGTAGCGCAGGGTGGCCCGGGAAATCCCCAGGGACCGGGCAGCCAGGGAGACATTGTTTTTGGCAGATGCCATGGCATATCGGATACATCTGGTTTCAAGCTTTTCCAGGTTCATTCCCTGTTCCGTGATCATTTGGGGAATCAATTTATCCAGGTTCATGTTTTTAAGTAATTTATCCTGGAATTGGTTCAATATCAAATGGCTGCTGGTAATCTGTTCTCCCTTGCTGAGAATCATAGCCCGTTCCAGCACATTTTTAAGCTCCCTGATATTACCCTTCCAGGAATAGTTGACCAGCTTTTTGATGGCCTTTTTCGACAAAGTCAGTGGTTTTTTCCCAAATGCCTTTGAAAACCCACGGACAAAATGGCTGCCCAGTTTTGCTATATCCTCTTTGCGTTCCCGAAGGGGTGGAATATGGATGGGAAAGACATTGATTCGATAGTATAAGTCTTCCCTGAATTCCCTGGCAGCCACCATTTTTTCAAGATCTTTGTTTGTGGCAGTTATGATACGGACATCTGCGGTAATGGTCTTGGTCCCCCCCAGCCTTTCAAATTGCCGGGTTTCCAGTATGCGAAGCAGTTTTGCCTGGACATTGGGCTCCATGTCCCCGATTTCATCCAGAAAGAGAGTTCCGCCTGCGGCTACTTCAAATTTTCCCTTTTGCCGTTTTACTGCCCCGGTAAAGGCCCCTTTTTCATACCCGAACAATTCCGCCTCAAGCAAAGGCGCCGGAATGGCGGCACAATTGACCGTTAAAAAAGGACCCGAGGAGCGGGGGCTGTTAACATGGGTGGCCCGGCTGAGCAGCTCTTTTCCCGTGCCACTTTCCCCTGTGATCAGCACAGTGGTGTCAGTCCTGGATACCGAGCCTGCCAGTTTGAGAACCTCGCAGATTTTAGGAGAAGTTCCCACAATATTTTTAAAAGTATATTTGGCCTCAATTTCCTGTCTCAGGTGACGGACTTCATAGGTGAGGCGGCTGATCTTCATGGCCTTTTTCACACTGTCCAGAAGTTTTTCCTCTTTAAATGGTTTGGTTACATAATCAAAGGCCCCTTGCTGGATGGCTTTCACTGCATTTTCAATTGATCCGAAGGCAGTGATGACTATCACCGGAATATCAGGGTCCATTTTTTTGATATGTTCCAACACTTCCATTCCGGATATTTTGGGAAGCTTTAAGTCGGTTATCACCAGATGGATGGTCTCATTTTCCAAAATGTCAATGGCCTGTTGCCCGTCCACAGCTTCGTGGATGCAAAGGTCAAGGTCAGAGAGCTGCATGACAATCACCTGCCTCATCCGTGTTTCGTCTTCAATTAATAATATATTTGCAGGCATAATTTTTTTCCTTAGGATATGATGGGAAAGCTCAGTTTGAATTTGCTGCCCTTGCCCGGGGTGCTCTTGATTTTAAGCTGGC
>DAOWDR010000352.1 GCA_030638935.1 Desulfobacteraceae bacterium
AAGACAATAGTTTGATTGCCATTTCCCGCCAGATAGCCAAATATCATCCGCCAGTTAATTAAACGGTACCAGTTGCTCTGATAAAAATATTTTTTCTTTGTCCATAAAAAAGTATGGATTAGCTAACTTTTTTATGGCCTTATATTTTACCCGGCCCAGGGCAGAAAAGCCTGAATTCCTCTTGACTTGTCCATTCCTGAATTTTATAAATAAATACTATTTTTCAACAGCCTTAAATGACAGTCAAACACAATTAAAAAAAGGTGATTCCATGACAGAAACGATTTTTGAATTTTTGAGCAAGATCGGTTTTACACATCCGCTTCATCCTGCATTCACTCATATTCCCATGGGCATGGTAATGGGGGCCGTGGCCTTCAGGCTTGCCTCATTTTTGCCCAGGTTGAAGGTTTTAGCAAAAACAGGATATCATTGTGTTATTTTCGGGCTGTTGGGAATAGCACCAACCGCTTTTGCAGGATACCTGGACTGGCAGCACACCTATGGGGGTGCCTGGGAATTTTTAATTATATTGAAAATGGCGCTTGCCAGTGTCCTGACCATTGTTCTTCTATCCATTGCAATCATGGATGACCCTGAAAACCCCAAACTGGATAAAAAAACAGGGCTTTAGATTTTGATTGTTCTGCTGGCAATTGGTCTCGGTTTTTCCGGGGGTGAATTGCAATATGGATAAAGGGGCCAGATTCTAATAATATCAGTCAAACAGGTGTGCCAGGTTTGAATACCCCTCTTTATCCATCTCTTCCTTTGGTATAAATTTAAGGGAGGCCGAATTAATGCAATACCGCAATTTTGTGGGCCCAGGGCCATCATTAAAGATATGGCCAAGATGGGTATCCCCTGTTTTACTTCTCACCTCCACCCGTTTCATGAAAAACGAATTGTCTTCAATTTCCAGAACCTCGGTACCATCTATGGATTTGGTAAAACTGGGCCATCCGGTTCCGGAATCAAATTTGTTCGTGGATGAAAACAAGGCTTTGTTTGAGATAATGTCTACATATATTCCTTGTCTTTTATTGTCCCAGTATGTGTTGTTAAAGGCAGGTTCTGTTCCATTTTCCCGGGTCACCCTATACTGGAGCGGAGTGAGCCTTTTTTTCAAAAGTTCATCGGTGGGTAGACTCTGTTCCAAGGGCTCTTCCAGGGCCTGGGTCACAGGGTCCGTCTTTTGTTCAAAAATGCGACTATTGCCGTTTTTCCAGAATTTTTTAATGAAATTATCCCTGCCTGATCCGGCCCGGTAATATTTATACCGGATGGGGTTCTTTTTATAATAATCCTGGTGATAGGTTTCTGCCGGGTAAAAGTGGGTTGCTAAAATCACCTGGGTGGCAACAGGGCTGTCAAATATCTTTGAGGTATCAATGCGATGAATAAGTTCTTTGGCCTGGGCCTTTTGAGCATCTGTGTGAAAAAAAACAGCGGATCGGTATTGATTCCCCCTGTCCACAAAGGACCCATGGGCATCTGTGGGATCTATCTGTTGGAAAAAAATTTCCAACAGGGTTTTATAGGATATGATATCAGGGTCATAGGTGATCTGGATGGCTTCAAAATGGCCGGTAGCACCTGAAGATACCTGATCATAGGTCGGGTTTTCTTCCGGTCCGCTGGTATACCCTGAGATAACATCAACTACTCCTTTAACTTTTTCAAAACTTGACTCCACACACCAAAAACAACCACCTGCAAAGGTTGCAGTTTCAATTTGATCACTTTTTTCCACGAAGTCCTCCTTGGGCTCGATACCGGGTCCGTTGTTGGCAGATAACAGAATCCCTGCCGGGATAACAAAGGCCAATGATAATAAAAATAAAAATTTCATGATTCACCCCATCATTGTAAGTTGCGACTAACTTTAAGATAGGTATTAAAGAAGGGATGGCAAGTGCGTATCTAAAAAGAAAGGCACTGAAAATTTGAATCTAAAGATGTAGTGTTAGAGATTTTTTTCAGCCTCGATAATCGCAGCTACACCTGTGTGGAGATTTTTGATAATCCGGGTTTCACTGATTCCCAGTCTCTGCTTGTTGGAGATATCAAAAATACCCTTATCAATGGATGTTTTTTCTCCACCTGTTCCCCTGATCTGAAGTTGATATCGGTTTACCAGACTCTTTAAGAGTTTATGATTTTTTTCAAGTTTTCTTAAACGGATATGGACGCCTGCCCGCATGGCGGTTCCGATATTGGTGGGGCAGGAGGTCAAAAATCCGTATTTTTTATCAAAGGCAAATTCAAGGCGATGGCTCAAATGATCCAAACCAAGCCGAAGCCGGTTAAATACCCCACAAATATCTGAAGAGGATTCCATGGAAATAATTCTTAAATGATCCTCTTCATTGACCCAGATCATAAACTTTTTATCATTGCTTGCAAAAATTCCCCTTGAATCCGGAAAATCCCGGTTTATACCGGCAGCATCCTGGAACCTATCCCCCTTGGGAAATGCAAGTTTTCTGGCTAAAAGATCCTGGATTTGTGAAGGTGCCAGTCCCTTGAATGGAAGATACCCGCCCTTTAGATCCCGGGGCAAACTTTGGACTGCTTCAGATACAAGGGATTCAACCTGGCTTCTGTTTTGGTGGGTAATGTGGCAGGGAAAGGAAAATCCTTTAAGATTCCGGGCCACCCTAACCCTGGCAGACAGGATAAAGGCCTTGTCCGGATCCAATGGAGCAAGGAGGATTTGATCAAGGCCGGGTTTATGCTCAAAGGTTTCTTCCACTGCATGGTATGCATGGATAATGGGATCCAGTATAGGGGAAAATAGATTATAGGATTGGGCGTCTCCAGCATAGATTCCGATATGGCTGTCCGGGTTTTTAATCCCTGATTGGATGGCAGCCCCAAGGGTGAATCCGGTCCTAGTTTCCAGGGGGGCCAATTGTCCAAATAAAGCCGGGGTCAGGTATTGCTTTATCAGGGCGCAGGAATCAGGATGGAATTTAGGAAATACCAATGGCTGTATCTTTGTTAGTTTTCATAGGCAGAGGCTTGAGAAGAAACCCCCCTGGCAAGCGTTGTCTGGATTTTGTCAAGCACCAGGCATTGGGCGTGGCATTTGGGCAGATCCTTTTTGTCTTCGCAGTTTAAACAGGGGCTCTTGGTCAAATAACCAATTTCAAAATCAAACAGGTCTCTTTTTATTGAATTGTTCATATGCATTCATATTTAAAAAATTAAAAAATAAATTATATATCAAATTTCAGGGTGTCGTCAATATCCAACAAGGGTTTGCGAAAAATAATCTGGTTTTAAATTAATTTTTAACAAATATACTGGGAAAATATTATACAGGTTGGTCTTTTATGCCGGGTATGGTCGATTTGGAAAGACAGGTTTGCCCCCTGCAGTTCTGATTGAAGATAGGTTTGCTATTTTTTCGGACAATTCAGCCATGGTAACAGGTTTTTGCATAAACCCTTTAGCTCCCCCATCCAAAATTTTTTGTACTGTTTCCGTGATTGCATACCCACTCATGACTATTGTATCCATTTCTGGGTGGGTTTTTACAAAAAACGGAAAAACAATGTCACCATTCATGTCAGGAAGAATAAAATCAAGTAATGCCAGATCAATAGAACCTTTATATGATTTAACCAGATTTATGGCTTTTTTACCTGTGGCTGCTCCAAGTACTCTATGGCCCATTCTTTCCAACATCATTTTCATAACCCTCATAACGGCTTCTTCATCTTCCACGAGCAATATGGTAAGTGCCTTTTTTGCGGGGTGAAGTTTGCATCCAGGCTCTTGGGCTTTGTGTACAGTTATAATTGGTAAAAATGCTTTTACAATTGTACCTTTTTTAGGTTTGGAAATAATTGAAATATAACCGTTGTGGTTTTTAATAATTCCATAGGCGGCCGATAGTCCCAAACCTCTGCCTGCAAACTTTGTGGTGAAGAAAGGTTCAAAAATTCTTTTTTTAGTTTGAGAATCAATACCCGGCCCATCATCGCTGATGGTCAGGCAAATATAGTCTTTTTCAAACTTAATATTTAATTGTTCAAAATCCTTTTGCTCGATTTTTTCTTTTTTACAGACTATTTTGATTGTCCCAATTTTGTTGGTTGCTTCAAGGGCATTTTTTAAAATTGCAGATAAAAACATCTGTATCTGAGGTTTATCCGCTTTTATATAATGATCCTCCCCGGAAAAATCCGTAATCAGCTTAATCCCGGGTGGAAACCCAAGTTTGAGATGTTCAATGGTTTGCCTAATAAATTTTGATAAAATAAAGGTTTGGGCCTGGTATTTCCCTCCCCGGGCATAGGCCAGAAAAGAGGTGGTCAGCTGTGCCATTTTTTGGGTTGCATCCTGCATCACCAGGGTATGATTTTTTAATTGTGAATTTTTTGGAAATTTCGCATCAACCAGATCCAAATGACCAGTTATAACGGAAAGTGAATTATTGAACTGATGAGCAATACCACCGGCAAGAGTTCCAAGGCTTTCGAGTTTTTTTAAGGATTCATGTGTTTTCTCATGTTGTTTAAAAAGTTTTTCATACTTTTTTTTTGACGTAATGTCGTAGGCTGTTTCAAGTCTGACAATTCTTCCGTCAACCCACTCAATGGCTTTATCGATAATACGATAAAACTTTTTTGTTTTTTCATTATGAAATTCCCATTCATATGGTTCAGTAGGCAGGCAATTGTCATCGATAATTCTTGGGTTTGTGCAAAAGGGACACGGCCCGGTCTGATTCTTTTGAATAATTTGCCAACATTTTTGGCCGGCTAAATTTTCATGGCCGTGGTATCCTAGTTCATTGTTAAATTTTTTATTTGTATATAACAATTCATAGGTTTCCATATCAGAGACATAAATAACGGCTTCAATGGAATCAAAAATTTTTGTAATGGTTGATAGTGCTGCTTCTGTATTTTGTTTTATTTCGTGGTCGTTTTTTAGCTGGTTATATCTTGACTCAGCCGACTTGACAGCCTTGAATAGAATGCCATGATCGCTGACAGGTTTTTTGAAAAATTCAAATGCCTGCTTTTTAAACGCTTTTTTTGTGTTTTCCATATCTGCATGGCCGGTATAAAAAATCAATTGCACAAACGGGTCAATTTTTTTTAGATTACGAAAAAGATCAAACCCGTTCATTTTTGGCATTTGGATGTCCGTTAAAATAACTTTGACCGGAGAAGTTCTAAACAATTCAATTGCTTCCGATCCATTGGATGATACTTGTACTTTCATCCCCCTATTTTCAAATAAAAATTTTAA
>DAOWDR010000253.1 GCA_030638935.1 Desulfobacteraceae bacterium
AATGACCTTAAGGCCACTGGACTGGGGGCCATTATCTCTTTCTTTAGGAATGGTCTCCCATAGTTTTAGGGCAAGGTCATAGGGGGTGACCTTTGTTCCCTTAATATCCATGGGTTCTGTGCTTAAAAGCCCTGTCTCTTTCTGCTCTTTTATCAGTTCATCCACCCACAGGGGAATAAGGGCGCCTTTGATGATTATATTTTTAACACCTTTTATGTATTTAGGCAGGGTTATGGGCTGGGGATGTCCAACATAGCGGACATTACAGATCCCCAAGGGTTCCAAAAACTGTTCCGCCACCTCCCCGGTTCCTCCTTCCACATGGACCAGTTCGCCATTAATATACTGGGGGATTTTTCCCAGGGTCATGTGAAGGCTGTGATCCCAGGCAGCCCCGGCCAGTTCTGCAATGCTCACCACCCAATACAGGTAAATTTCATCAACAGAGTCCAACCGGTCGGCATACCATTTAACCAGAACATTGTTGGTGCCAGGATCTGACCCCATACCGGTGAGTACGGTGATACCGGCCTCTTTGGCCTTTTGGTCAATATCCGAGTCAAACAGAATCTGGGTTCCCTCATAATCGTCACAGATATCAATATAATCAACCTTTGCTGCAACAGCTGCCCTGGCCACGGGCACGGCTGTTTTATAAAAGGGGCCTGCCGTGTTGATGACCACACTGACCTGGGCAAAGGCCTCAACCATGGCCCCATGGTCATTGACATCCATCTTGACCAGGCTTGTTTTTTTGCTTTCCCGCAATTTTTTTGAAAGTCTTTCCGGGTCAGGATACAGGTCGGCCAGGATCACCTGTGTGACCTGTTCCTGCTTGATCAGATCCCTTGCAACTCCCTGACCCATACCGCCGACCCCGCCTAGGATTAATGCCCGCATCTTTTTTCTCCTCATATATAAAAAATATTTTATTGGCCTATTTGACCTGACCTATCTGGCCTGATTTCACTGGCCTGTCTTCACCGGCCGATTTTTAAGACCCGATTTTCAAAGCCCGATTTTTAAAACCAGGGCTGCACCTGTGTCCCCTGCGGCACAACCTGTAAAAAGCATATACCCGCCGCCACGGTCTGCAAGTTCCTCAATGCCTTCTATGATCAACCGACCTGCCGTGGGGGCCTGGGGATGGCCATATACCAGGGAAGATCCGAAATTATTAAATTGGTTCACATCAATATTCATCTGTTTGGCAAGGTAGATGTCATTGGCAGCAAAGGGATTGTGGGTCTTAATCACCTTTACCTCATTTATGGAGATGCCGGCTTTGTCCAGGGCCATCTGGGCGGCCGGTACCACAGCCATGGCCATGAACCCTTTTTTTGCCCTTGAAAATCCATAGGAGACAACCCTGGCATCCTTTGATGGATCCTTACTCAATTGTTTCGCCCTTTCCCTTGTGGTGACGATGAGACCGCAATTACCGTCGGCCGGATGGGTTTGTGATCCAAAGGTATGGGTTCCCTTTGGCAGTACCGGTCTTAATTTTTCAAGCCCCTCTCTTGTGGTGGGCATGATCCCCTCATCAGCTTCCAGGGTCAGGGTTTGTTTTTTAGAAAGGTTAATTTGAACCGGAAACATGTATTTTTTCTGGAATTTTCTGTCATTGGCAAGGCTGTCTGCATATTGTTCAGACCTTCGAAGGGCCACTGCATCACATTCTTCCCGGGTGACCCCGGTTTTTGCCGCAACGTTTTCCGCAGTCTGGATCATGGGGTTTTTTGCCCAGGGATCATTGTTGAACTGGTCCATGACCCAGTTTTCCGAAATAACCTGTCCTCCCGGGCCCTTTGGATTGGGCCAGATGGTGTGGGGACCATTGGAACACCTGTCCGTCATCAGGGTAAAGGCATTTTGATAAAGGCCTGTTTCAATACCCATGGCAGCCTGGAAAATCGCCGTGGTCGAGGTGGAACAGGCCTGGCTGATGAGCATACCTGCAATATTTTCAGCCCCGATCAATGCTGCGGCCCAGGGGCCGCCATAAAAAAGGTGGGGCTGGCCCACGGTGGCTCCTAGAATAAGATAATCAAAAATATCCGGGCTGATCTTTTTTGTTTTCAGCCAGTTTCTGGCAGTTTGGGAACCCAGAGTAATGGAATGTTCATTTGACAAGCTCCCCTGCCACCTGGCAAAGGGAGAAGAATAGTATCCTTTGTATGGGATAAACGCCTTGGTTAACATCTGCAACCCTCCGAATTATGAATATTTCCCATTGATGATAAATTTAAATTATTTAATGGTTGTATTTTCTTAAAATTGCTTGAAGAACACTGCCACCTACAGCCCTTACTTTTTCCGACACAGTGGTGCAATACTCTGTATTTCCCCTGGGATCTATGTCCCCGATTTTAAGGCGCTCCTTTACCCGGGCAGGATTTTTTATCAATCCCCTGAGAATTCCGTTGATCTGGGCAACCACGGGCTGGTTATCAACATGGCCGATCACATCGTTTTTTTTGATAGAGGCGCCTAAGGTTAAAAAGGATTTGAATATGCCGGAGCAGGGGGCACGCAGAACCCTTTCCCTGGTAAATCCGCCAATGGAACCGGGAATTCCGGTGTTGGGTTCGGGACTGCCCTTTAGGATAACTCTTCCAAGGTTGTGGCCCCGGTTGGTTTCAATT
>DAOWDR010000210.1 GCA_030638935.1 Desulfobacteraceae bacterium
CAAATACCAGGGTCAGAACAATGAGATTCATAGCTTTTTTCATTTCAAATTTCCTTTTCAATTAGCAAATGTCAGTGTTAACAATTGTTTGTCTGAATGGCCATTGCAATATTTTCCACTTTATCTTAATTTAATAAACTTATAGCCTATTTTTTACCGGTGATCAACAACTCCTGCAAGGCTGTCTGGCGCCGGCTTATATCCTGATTTTGAACGGCCATGCCAAGGGCTCTTCTGGTTCCCACAAACACGGCCATTTTTTTTGCCCGGGTAAGCCCTGTGTACAACAGGTTTCTGAAAAGCATCTTAAAATGCTGGGTAAGCACCGGAATGATCGTAACTTCAAACTCAGAGCCCTGGGACTTATGAATGGTAATGGCATAGGCCAGGTCCAGTTCCATGATATCGGTTTGTTTATACTGCACCACTCTGTTATCAGGAAAAAAACCCACCGAGCAGGTCAAATCCATGTTGTTGATATCTAAAATAATACCGATATCCCCGTTAAAGACTCCCAGGTCATAATTATTTTTCCTATGGATCACCCTGTCCCCGGTACGAAATATCCGCTGGCCCACGATTATTTGTTGCTTCCCAGGTTTATGGGGGTTGGCTGTCTCCTGGATCACTTTATTCAAATTGATGGTTCCAAGACTCCCCCTGGTCATGGTTGACATAATCTGTATCTCTGCATCTTTGCCCATATACTTGTGAATCCACTCCATATAGAGTTTTTTGACCACATCCAGGGCAGTAAGCCCGTAATGGAGGGAGGACCAGGGATGGACCTTTTTTACCACAGCCATGAGTTCTTCAATCTGGTTCCCGGTCCGGGCCAGCCGGTCCAGGTTGACATGGGCAAATTTACTTGGGATGGTGATTTCCGTTTCATAGGGAGAGGCCGTATCATTGACCCTGAACTCATAGGGACTGATTTCATGATTCTGCCCCTCTTTAATTTGATCACGGTCTCCATTGGCCTCCTTGGCTTGACCTGAAGATTCACTTTCCCCATAAAACTTTTTAACCTTTCCCACAAACCTGAGCTGCTCCTTGGTGGCTTCGTCTGAATCCAGAAAAAGGCAGTCTGTATTTTCCCTCCATATCTTGGGATCCTTGAACGGGGATTCAATCCATGGCATCTTCCCTGAATTTATCTGATGGGCGTATTTAATGATCCAGGAGTCCCTGGCCTGGCGGAATATCCTAGAGAGGCGAAAACAGACCACCCGGCCTGACCCAATGATATCCTTGAGCACATTGCCCGCCCCCACCGAAGGCAGCTGGTCATAATCACCAATAAAAACCACCTGGCTGTTTTTGGGGACAGCTTTTAAAAGGGAGGCCGTAAGGTTGATATCCAGCATGGAGCATTCATCCACCACCAGAAAATCCATCTTAAGCGGGGTCTGCTCATTTTTCTTAAACTTCCCCCCCTGCCACCCGAGAAGCCTGTGGATGGTTTTGGCTTCCCTGCCGATGACTTCACCCATGCGCTGGGCTGCCCTTCCCGTGGGAGCGGCAAGCATCACCCGCAGCCCCATGGCTTCCAGAAGCTTGACCAGGACCCGGGTGGTGGTGGTTTTTCCGCATCCGGGCCCGCCGGTAAGAACTGAAAAATTTTCCCCCGCAATCCCAGTTACCGCCCCTGCCTGTTCCCGGCTTAATTCCATATTTTTTGCCTTGGAAAACAATTGGATCCACCTTGCCATCCTGGCGGAATCAACCTTTAGTGCCGGCCCCTGGTCCAGGATACGCCCTGCCACATATTGTTCATCAAAATATAAAGATTTTGAATAGTAGCAGGACTGGATTTCCCAGGTTAGGCCCCCAAGCTCCCGCCTCATGAGCAGCCTTTGTTTTTCCATGGAATCCAACAACGATGCAAGCCTGTCGGAAAGATCCAGGTCAAGGAGTTCTTTTACCTGGTCATTAATCTGGGTTGAGGTCAGATAACAATGACCGAAATTGCGGGCAGCTGCCAAAACATGTTTTATTCCTGCCATGATCCGCTGGGTACTGTCAGGGGCAAGGCCAATGCTCAGGGCAACCTTGTCCGCAGAAAAAAAACCGATCCCGTAAAAATCATTGGAAAGCCTGTAGGGGTCCTGGGTCACATGGGAAATGGCATTGTCCCCGTATTCTTTGTAAATCCGAACGGCAAAAAGGGTGGAAATCCCGTGGGACTGCAAAAACATCATCACATCCCGGATGGCCCTGTGCTCAGCCCAGGCCGTCGAGATCATTTCAAGCTTTTTAAGGGCAATACCCGGCACTTCCACCAGGCGCTGGATCTCTTTTTCAAAAACATCCAGGGTGATCTCCTTAAAATGGCCAACGATTTTTTTTGCAGTTTTCGGCCCAACCCCCTTGATAAGTCCTGATCCTATATATTTTTCAAGGGCCGATGCCGTGGCCGGTTTATTCTCCCTGGCAAGACTTGCCTGGAACTGACGGCCATATTTGGGATGGTGGGTCCAGGCCCCCTGGAACTCCATGGTAGCACCGGCAAAAACCTTTGTCTGGTGAACCACCACTGTTTCCTGATGACCCGGATTATCAAAGGGCAGAACCCTTAAAATAGACCACCCGTTATCCGGGTTGTGAAAGGTGACCCGATCCACAACCCCTTTGAGAGTTTCCGGAATAAATCCGGTTCTTGCCCCGGTTTTTGATCCGATTCTTGCCCCGGTTTGATATTTGCCTTGTTGAATTTGTTCCATTGGTTCCATTTCTTCCATTTGTTCCATCATCATGCACCCCACAACCATATCGCAACCCCCTGGGTTGCACAACTTAATTTTCCCAGGGCTTGGGGGCTATCATAAATCTTGACAGTATTTCCCTGTAAATGGTAGGTCTCAAACTAAGAATCA
>DAOWDR010000036.1 GCA_030638935.1 Desulfobacteraceae bacterium
ATAGCGGTTTCCGGTAAAATCGTTCCATCACAGGTGACCACGGCATTGCCGGGATTTTCCTTAGCCCACTGGACTATATTATTCTTTTCCTGTGTCAAGTCGCCAATCTTCTCCTCCCAAAAGGAAATCTCCTTTTCAAGTTTTTCAATGGCCTCTTCAATGGCCTCACTCTTTTCAAAACAGCTGTCTAACTTTTTTTCAGCATTCTGGGCATTATTCTTTAATTGTGCCAATTGTTCTTTTAATTCCCCGATAGAATTTTTATTTCCATCAGCCATTTTCGTCTCTATTTCCCTTTGTTCAAGCTGGGATCGATCCTGAATATGGGCAAGTTTGGTGATCTGCTTCTGAAATTCAATGTTCTGCTCTTTTAGCTTGCTTTTTTTCTTTTGAAAATTTCCGATATTTTCTTTCAGGGCACGGATCTTGGTCTTATTTTTCCCAAGCTCCTTTTCGGAAAATGCGTCCTGCCCGACTTTAATCACACTGGGTGCAGCCATTTCCGTCCCGATATGCCTGGCACTAACCCCCATTTTGGCAACTATCTTAGAAGATATCAGCTTACCGTTTTCAATGACGCATGAGCCGCCGCTTTCAATGTTAGAATCTACTATCTCCTTTCCAACCTGAATATTGCCCATGCAGAAAATCTCGGATTTATGGATAAATTTGGCAAACACATTTCCCCTGGCATAAATTTTTCCTTCATTAATACCTCCTGCCACCACCACATCTCCGTCTGCCTCCACAATACCACCGTCCAACTCAATGGTTTTAATGTCATTTCCCCTGACCTTAAATCCTGATTTTATACACCCCTTAACGTTCACATTTCCATCATAATCAATATGTCCGGTTTCATAATCCACATCACCGGTTGTATATTCATTATGGACAAAAATCACCCCGGACAGGGAATATTTGGGATACCCACGAACCTCGGCCAAAACTTTAAACCCATCCTCGGACAATTTGGCCCCTTTTCCAAACCGCAGGGGGATATCCTCACCGGGCAAGGTCTCCACCTCATCCCCATAGATATTTTGCCCCTGCCTGGACAAAACCATGGGGGTTTTTTCCGCAAGTACGGTTCCTTCTTCCACATGGGGGACCTCCCCCCTTTCCTTGAAATCGATATTCCCTTCTGCATCAAGGCCTCCGGCTTTGAGGTAGTCTGTATTAAAAAAAAACTCCAATTTTGCATCCTGCCCCTGGACAGGTTTCACCCCCCTGGCAACCCTGAAGGATTTGGTTTTAAAACCCGAAGATTTAATAAAACCGTCTATCATTTCATCCACAACAATGCCTGCCACAATATCTTTTTCAAACAAGGCCTCTTTTATTTCCATTGCCTGGATGTCTTTGTTGAAATGGTCTGTTTTTGAAATAAAGGCGGCCATGAAATCACTGGAAACCTGCAGCTTAATACCCCCGGTAATAATCTCGGGTTCAAGCAGGGCACTTGCCTCAGGCTTTTTTTCGGGCTTATTTTCCGGGGACTGCTCCCCGGGAAGGGTTTTTTCAGCGGATACTGTTTTATTCTGGGTTCTTTCTCGATTCTGCAATTTCAGAATATAATCTCTCTGCTTTTCAGTCATCAACCCGGCCTCCACCAACATATCTCCGATCAAGCTGGGTTTACGCTTTCCCCTGATGGCATCTTCCTGTTCTTCCAGGGCTAATTCCAGAACACTTTTGTTGATAAACCCCTTGCGAATGGCAATGGAACCGAATTGATACTCTTTTTGACGAATTTCAAGGGTTTTTGCTGCCCGGGAGAGCCGTTCTATATTTTGCTCAGATACCAGTTCTTTGGAAAGCAAATAGTCTTTTAAATTTTTTTCAAGGTCAGTGGAACCCGCACATTGGGCCAGCCCGGTTTCCAATTCCTCTTTTGTGATCAATTGATTTTTTACGGCTAATAGTCCGATCAGGGGACATTTGACCTTATTTTCATTCCCGTCCGTCATACCTTACTCCCAGTAATTTATCAAATAACAGCCGCCACTACCCCGGCAAATAAAAACAAAGACTCAATTAAAAACTCATATTGCCGACCAGAAAACAGGCTGTCTTTTTTATACAATTTTATCAATAAAAGCATAAAAAGGGGAACTAAGGCAAGCAGGAATGCATTATTACCAAACAAACCGGTCCAATAGGCAAGCATTAAAATAAAAATATCAAGCACCAGCAATAGTTGAATAAGATAAAAACTCTTTTCAGCACCAAAAAGAATCGGAAGGGTTTCCTTTCCCGTGATCCTATCCCCCTGGATGGCCAGCACGTCAAAAAAACCAGTTCTGGCAAAGACCAAACCAGTGGAAAAAATAAAGGTAACCATCACAGGCAGAATGTGGCCTGAATTCACAATTGCCGGCAACAGACAGGTAACAATCCCCCAGGCAAGTGCAATGAGGATGGTTTTGGACCCCGGCACATCCTTAATCCGAGTAAATTTCCCATTAACGAAAATAAATGGAATGCTGTTTAAATTATAGGACAGGCCCAGAAGGCTCATTATAAGCAGGATAAAAAAGGGAACAAGGCCCGTGGTATAAGATAGATAGAGCCCCAGGGCCCCGGAAGCCAGGGCAAACATTTTCAAAAGGGTC
>DAOWDR010000494.1 GCA_030638935.1 Desulfobacteraceae bacterium
ATTTTTGTCATTGCCAGCACCTGGACCCCGGGATATCCGGATTTAATATATTTGGCCATTGTCTGTGCTGCAACAGCCTGATCCGGAGAAGAAACGAAAAAAATCTCCCTCTTAGGATCAAGGTCAAGCGCTTTTTTAAGACCTTGCTGGCACAACAGTTCAAAAGGGTTGCAATCCCCATAGCACCCATCCCCATACCCGTTCCAAAGGAAAACAGCCGGAGAATATGCATGGGATGCCAGGACCAGGCAGGCGTTTATTTTATTTTTACAGGATATAAAATAATTGGGATCATAAAATTTTTTTCCTTTGAACTCATTTATATCAATCCCGGTTTCACAGACAGCTTCATACATCTTTTTTAATTGAAAATAGGTTTCACCGGGAATCTGTCCGGATCTTCTCCTTTGTTGAATCCGCTGAAAATTAAATAAGATGCCGGCCCTGGAAAAAAGATGTGACCGATAAAAATCAAGGTTTGCATCATAGTGCACTGGAGTAAGTCCTGCCCCGGACAGACTCCCTGCAACCACGGCTGCATCCCAACAGGGCAGTACCGGACTTGCTGCCGGGGTATTAATCAATAAAATAGTCGATGATATCATAATAACCAATATATTTTTCTTTAACGATACCTGCCGCCTTTTGCAGGCTATCTTTGACCGAATGCCTCCTTAGATCCACCTTGCTCCTGTCGGCTATTATTAACCATATGCAAATATGTAAGTCAAACAATTAGACCCAGGTTTTCATATATAGAATCCTCTGATTAAAGCCACCGATACCCATAATAAGGTTGCTATAAAAGAAGAGACTGGTTATTATATCCTGCTGGATTTTGACTGGGCCCCCGGCCACAAAAAAGGTATAGTTCCTACCCATATATATAAACTATTTGCGGCCTGCCATAAAAAAAGAAATAGATATTGACAAAATCAAGAAATAATTATAAAATTAAGAGTTTTTTGAAATTGCAAAAAGTATTGATATAATAAGGAGAGTTTAACATGTACGCAGTTATCAGAACCGGAGGAAAGCAATACAAGGTTCATGAAGAACAAATCCTGAAAGTTGAAAAACTTGAAGGTACTGAAGGTTCTCAGATTGAATTCGATGATGTCCTCATGTATTCAGACGGTGAAGTAGTTACCCTTGGAACCCCCAAACTTGAAAATGCCGTTGTAAAAGCACACATTCTTGAACAGGGACGTGGTAAAAAGCAACTGGTTTTCAAGTATAAACGCCGGAAAGGCTATCGAAAGATGCAGGGTCATAGACAGCATTATACTGAAATAAAAATCGAATCTATTTCAGCTTAAGGAGAGATGATAAAATGTCACATAAAAAAGCAGCAGGTAGTACCAAAAACGGGCGCGACTCAAACGCTCAGCGCCGGGGTGTTAAAAAGTTCGGCGGAGAAATGATTTCAGCCGGGACTATCATTGTAAGACAGGTCGGCACCAAAATCCACCCGGGCAACAACGTGGGCATGGGCAAAGACTACACTCTTTTTGCAAAAATGGACGGTGTGGTGGCCTTTGAACGAAAAGGTCGCGACAGAAAAAAAGTCAGCGTTTATGAAGCGTGAAATTTGTAGATGAAGCAATTATCACCGTCAGTTCCGGTAACGGTGGACCGGGATGCACAAGTTTCCGCAGGGAACGGTACATTGAGTTTGGTGGTCCTGACGGTGGAGATGGCGGTAATGGTGGTGATGTAATTTTACGGGTGGATCCGGGGCAACGGACACTCTATGAATATCGCCGCCAAAAACTGTTCAATGCCAAGAATGGGGCTTCCGGACTTGGCAAACAAAAACACGGAAGAAACGGAAGTCATAAATTCTTAGATCTCCCTCCCGGTACCCTGGTGTCCGACGCCGATACCCTTGAACCCATCATTGACCTGACCCTTGAACATACGGAACACCTTGTTGCCAAAGGCGGCCAAGGTGGCCGGGGAAACAAGCGGTTTGCTTCAGCGACCAACCGGGCGCCCAGATATTCCCAACCGGGAATTCCAGGTATTGAAATGAGACTGAAACTGGAATTAAAGCTTCTGGCTGATGTGGGCATTGTGGGCCTTCCCAATGCCGGCAAGTCCACCTTGATTTCCGCTATTTCTTCTGCCCGTCCCAAAATTGCCGATTACCCGTTTACCACCCTTACCCCGACCCTTGGCATGGTGGAGCCCCCTTTTGGCGAGCCCTTTGCAGTCGCAGACATACCAGGGCTCATTGAAGGGGCCCATGAAGGCATCGGCCTTGGTATCAAATTTTTAAAACATATTGAACGGACCGGCCTTTTAATTCATTTGATTGATGCTGGGGGAATTGACCCGGAAAATCCCCTTGAATCATTTAACCTGATCAACAATGAGCTGGCCATGTACAGTAAAAAACTTGCCCAAAAAGCCCAGATCGTGGTGCTCAACAAATTGGACCTCACTGGTGTAGAAAACAGGGTGGATGAATTTAAAGCAGCCCTGCCAAATCTTAAAATCCTTGCCATTTCAGCAGTTACCGGCCAGGGAGTAAAACCCTTGGTCAAAATGCTCGCTTCCAAACTTCAAAAAGAGTAAATCATGGATGCAGGACTCTTTGGAGGGACTTTTAATCCACTTCACAATGGTCATCTCGGTATTATTAAATATGTGAAGCAGGTATTTGGCCTTCAAAAAATCTTTTTATTCCCATCGGCCACCCCGCCCCACAAATGTGTAACCAAGGTGGCCCCGGCCAGGGATCGGATGGAGATGGTGAAGGTTGGGGTAGAGGAGCTGGATGGATTTTATGCCTCTGATATTGAATTAAAAAGAAAAGGCCCTTCCTTTACCATTGACACCATAGAGGCCTTTAAAAATGGTAACCATAAGAGTGACCTCTTTAAAAAAGCCCATGACCCCCAACTTAATTTTTTTCTGTTAATGGGGTCTGATGCATTTTTTGATATCACCACCTGGAAAAAACAGGAACTCATTTTTAAAGCAATTCCCATTATTGTCATGCTCAGGGGAAACCGGACCGGAATAGAACCCATTGCATCCTTTATTGACGAATATATTTCAAAAGGATACAAACTAAATAAAAAACAAGCTAGGTTTACCCACAAACAATTGCAGCCGGTTCATATTTGCAATGTACCCAAAATCGACATCTCTTCAACCATGATACGGGCACGGGTAAAAGAGAACCGGCCCATTAAAGGACTTGTTCCGGTAAATGTCGAAAACA
Organism: Desulfobacteraceae bacterium; assembly: GCA_030638935.1. GTDB lineage: Bacteria > Desulfobacterota > Desulfobacteria > Desulfobacterales > Desulfobacteraceae > NBML01. The sequence goes on from DAOWDR010000494.1 coordinate 3,233, forward strand.
TCATCAAAAAAAAGGATTTATATAAATGACAAAACCCTTGGCGGTGACTGAAGAATTTACCCCCTATTTTACCCCTATTTTTGAACGCAGGGCAAAATCCATTACGGCAATCGATGTCCGTAAGATGACCTCCTATACCGACATGATCGTTATTGTTGAAGGAGGCTCGGGACGCCAGGTGACATCCCTGGCCGAGCATATCATCAAGGCCCTGAAAAAAGAAAAAATCAAGGCATTCGGCATGGAAGGGGTCAAGGGAGGAGAATGGGCATTGCTGGATTACGGCCACATCATCATCCATGTTTTCGAGTCAAAAGCAAAAGATTTTTTTGACTTGGAAGGATTATGGAGTGATGCCCCGAGAATAGATCTGTCCCAATTCGGCCCCCTTGAAATGGAAGATGAAGAAGATGACGACTTCTAAAAACAGCCCGGTCAATATTCTGATGATCCTGGACGGGTGGGGTATTAACCCCGAAAGATCGGGCAATGCATTTGCCCAGGCCAAAACCCCTTTCCTGGACAACCTTCTTAAAACTTTTCCCAACAGCCAATTGGCCTGCTCGGGAAATGCCGTGGGCCTTCCCCAGGGAACCATGGGAAATTCAGAAGTAGGACACATGAACATGGGTGCCGGACGAAAAGTATTCCAGGATTTTGTCCGAATCAATACTGCCATTGAGGATAACAGCTTTTTTGAGAATCCAGAACTTAAACAAACCATGGACACCAGGACAAAGGATAAGGGACTTCATTTGCTGGGTCTTTTGTCCGACGGCGGAGTTCACAGCCATATTTCACATCTTTTTGCCCTCATTGACATGGCAAAACAAAATAAGGTGAAAAACCTTTATATCCATCCCATTCTTGACGGAAGAGACACTTCACCCACCAGCGGCATCAACTACATCAAACAGCTGCAGGCCCACCTTGACAAGACTGGTATTGGAAAAATTGCCAGTATCTGCGGCCGTTACTGGGCAATGGACCGGGATACCAGGTGGGACCGTGTAGAAAAAGCCTATCGCCTCTATACCGCAGGAGAGGGCAAGCTTTCAAAGGACCCGGTACAGGCGGTTCAGGATGCCTATGATGCAAACCAGACCGATGAATTTATAACTCCTGTTTACTTTGATGCCCGGGACGACAAAGGCCAGTCAAACAAAGGGGTTATCCAGGATGGAGACGGCCTGATTTTTTTCAATTTCAGGGCAGACCGGGCCAAGGAAATCACCAGGGCCTTTATTGAAAAAAAATTTAGCGGGTTTAAGAGACAGCAGGTTCCCATACTGTCCTGTTTTGTCACCATGACCCAATATGACCAGAATTTTGGTTTGGCAACGGCCTTTACCCCACAACGCCTGACCAATGTCTTAGGAGAAGTGTTAAGCCGCCAGGGTATTAACCAGCTCAGGATTGCGGAAACAGAAAAATATGCCCATGTCACCTATTTTTTCAACGGAGGGGATGAGGCAGTATTTGATCGTGAACAAAGGATCATGATCCCTTCCCCAAGGGATGTGGCCACCTATGATGAAAAACCTGAAATGTCTGCCAATGAAATTGCAAAAACCGTGTGTAAACAAATCTCATCGGGTAAATTTAAATTTATTGTATTAAATTTTGCCAACATGGACATGGTGGGTCATACCGGTATTCTGGAAGCTGCCGTCAAAGGCTGTGAAACCGTTGATGCCTGTGTTCAAAAGGTGGTGGAAACCATATGGGAAACCAAAGGTATAGCATTTATCACAGCGGACCATGGAAACGCAGAGCAATTGATTGCAGATGACGGTTCCCCTCATACAGCCCATACCCTGAACCCGGTCCCCTTTATCCTGGCTGGAGAAAAGCTCAAAGATACCATGGTTCAAAATGGAATTTTGGGTGATATTTCCCCCACCATCCTCAAAGCCCTGGGACTGACCCAGCCCGAAGAAATGACAGGTACCCCTTTAATATAAGCGAAATGATTATGTTTGAATCGATGAAAGATTTTATTACCGGAAAAGAAATTGACAATATAGGTTCGGAAGCCAGCCGCCAGATCTTTGAAAAATTTTTGGTGGAAACAAAAGGGTTCCGTAAAGAAGAAATTTACGTGGATGCCCCTTTAATTGTTCAGTTCAAGGGAGAAGACTATGTCTCTGCCATTGACCTGATTGTCTGCTGCAATGACAAGCCTTTTATAGCAGTCACCTGTGTGGCGGGCTCCATTGGATCATATGAACGGGAAATACTGGCCGGTGCCAGGCTGATATATGAATTCCAGATCCCCTTTGCCGTATCCACAGATGCAAGGAATGCCGTTGTCATGGATACGATTTCAGGGAAGACCATTAGCCAGGGGCTTGATGCCATACCCACAAGGGAAGAGGCCAAAAAAAGCTTGGCATCCTTAAAAGATACCCCTTATAACCCTGAAAAAAGAAAGCTGGAAATGATCATCTACCGCTCCTTTAACATGGAAAAAATAAATAGGTAGACGGACAAATTGATCGTAAAGGCTGCAATAAAAAAGCGAGGGCAATAAATGAAGCATATCCTTCTTCCATTGCCCTCGCTTTTAATTTTTATCCAGAGTATCTCTAAGCCTGGGGGACCTCTTTGTTGCAGTGTTTGCAGAGGGTAGCCCTTTTCTTTATAATTTCCGCACAATAGGGGCATTCCCTTGTATAATGCCTCTCATGGAGCTGCTCAACAGCCTTTTTCACCCCTTCCCGCAAAACCGGCGTGGGAAACTTATGATTCAGCATATGCTCTGTTGCTTCTGAATCGCCTAGTTCCCCGACCATCTCAGCGGCCTTAAGCCTGGCCTTGGGCGGAATTTTGGGATCCAGCAGAACCTTTAAGATTTCATCCCAGTCCTTTGACATATAATAATCGGTCAATAGGGAAAAGGTCTGTTTGGCCAGCTCTCTTTTAGCTTCCTGCTCAATTAGAATGGCATCATCCAGCTTGCCGCCGGTTGCACCCACGGGACTGTATACGGGCATATATTCAAAATTTGACTGGCCCGGTTCATTGATACACCTGTAGGATGCCTGGGTCTCCATGGTCTCCTGAATATTCTCCCACCCCTTTTTATAGGAGGGACAGTCATCATTAAAACAGATAAACAAATAGGGTGTTCCCCAGCCCAAACCGTCTGAAACGGCTATCTGGGGAACCTCCCACAGGCTCATTCCCTGGTCGCAATGGGGACAATGGGGTTTGTCCATTTTTATATATTTTTCAAGCAGTTCTTCTTTTGTTTCAAATGCCATTATTCTTCTCTCCTTTGGTAGTCTGAAAATTTCAGACTACCAAAATAAGCACAAGCTTTGACTTGTCAAACCCATCATTCAATAACGGCAAGCACCTCGTCTTTAGCCACTGAGTCACCACTATTATAATTGACTGCAACTACAACACCACTTGCAGGAGCCGGCAAAGCATTTTCCATTTTCATGGCCTCAATTACAACAACGGTCTCCCCTTCGTTAACGCTATCACCAACATTTTTTTCATACTTTATGACCATTCCGGGCATGGGGGCCTTCACCGGTGTTCCAGATGCTGCTGCCTTTGGTTCAGGTTTAGGTGTTGGCGGGGCCTGTACCGGAGCGGCCGGAGCAGGTGCGGCGGCAGCGGGAGCTGGAGTTGGAACTGGAGCAGCAGGTGCTACAGGAGCAGCATAGGTGATCACGGGAGCTCCCCCGACTTCATCAACCCCCACCTCAAAATATTCCCCTTCAACAAATACATTAAAGGTCCTTGCATATTCACTTTTTTCCGGAATATTATCGGCGGTTATTTTTTCAATCAGCTCTCCTGCCTTTGCCTTTTTAATCATTTGTGCCTGTTTTTCCACATCCTTCATTGTAATGGGCTTGAGGCTTTCAGGCACCTCTTCCTTGCCATATTTCTGCATCAAATATTTTTTACCGGTCACAGGGAAAAGGGCATAGAGGATGAGGTCCTCATCATCCATGGCCAGGTCGCCGATCTGCTCTTTTGCCTTTTCAAGCTCGGGCTCCAGCACCTCGGCCGGACGGCAGGTAATGGGCTCTTCTCCCCTGTCATATCCTTTCAAGGCTTTTTTCCGGACCTGGTCATCAATGGGTACCGAGGTTTTTCCATAGAGGCCGTAGCACAGGTCTTTTACCTGGGCTGTGATCATTTTATACCGCTCGCCCTCTGTATCAAACAAAACATTATTCACGGTCTGGGTTCCCACAATCTGGCTTGTGGGGGTAACAAGGGGAATCTGGCCCAACTCTTTTCTGACCCGGGGCAACTCTTTGTAGACCTCATCAATTTTATCCAGGGCATCCATTTCCCGCAACTGGTTCACAAGGTTTGACAACATGCCCCCCGGGGTCTGGTGGAGCAATACATTGATGTCGATCATGGAGACCTTGGTATCATCCAGCAGATGTTTGTATTTGGGAAGGATCTCTTTTTCAAGGATTTCGTTTATATCTGCCAGGGCATTGATATCAAAGCCTGTATCCCTGTTGGTGCCCAAAAGAGACATTACAAATGGTTCTATGGCGGCATGGGAAGTTCTGTAGGCATAGGGAGTCATGCAGGTATCTATTATATCAACCCCGGCTTCAATGGCCTTAAAATGGGTCATGGGAGACATGCCCGAGGTAAAATGGCTGTGGAGGTGAATCAGGGGTTTGACATTGGCTTTTAAGGTCTTGACAAGTTCATAGGCATCATAGGGTGACATGAGTCCTGCCATATCTTTGATGCAGATACTGTCTGCACCCATATCTTCAAGAACCTTGGCCTTTTTCAGATAATAATCCAAATCATATACCTCTCCGCCAAGGCGGGCTTCGGTCAGGGTATAGCAGATACATCCCTGGAAATGGGCACCGCATTCCTTGATCACAGGAACCACGGTTTCAAAATTTCTATAATCATTTAAGGCATCAAAGGTTCTGAAAACTTCCAGCCCGTTGTCAACGGTCTTTTTTACAAAAAGCTTGGCCACATCATCGGCATAATTTCTATACCCGACAAGGTTCTGACCCCGAAGCAACATGGAAAAAGGGGTTTTCTTAAAATATCGTTTCAAGGTCCGAAGCCTCTCCCAGGGATCTTCACCCAAAAACCTGTGCATGGTATCAAAGGTGGCCCCGCCCCAGACTTCAACGGCCCAGAATCCGATCTCATCCATTTTCTCGGCAACGGGGATCATGTCTTCTGTTCTTCCCCTTGTGGCAAACAGGGACTG
>DAOWDR010000421.1 GCA_030638935.1 Desulfobacteraceae bacterium
AACCCTTTCCCTGGTAAATCCGCCAATGGAGCCGGGAATTCCGGTGTTGGGTTCGGGACTGCCCTCTAGGATAACCCTTCCAAGGTTGTGGCCCCGGTTGGTTTCAATTACCATATGCACATCCCGGCCGGCTTCAAACCCGGGTCCAAGGCCAATAACCAGGGGAGCCTGGCTAGGATCTGTACCCAGATTTTTTTTTGCTATAATCGCATCAACCACCACATGGGGGTGGATGACTTTTATGGTGTTCCAGTCCGGGTCAACCAGGACCGGGATGCAATTGCTTTCCCATGCAGAACGGATGCCATCTATACCCACCACCTTTTTTGCCTGAACCCCTTCCACCGTAGTGGTCCCTTCATGAACAGCCTCACAGAAACTGACCCGCCGCCGAACCGCCATGGGATTTTCAATTTCCATCATGAAAATGTGTTTAAAATTGGCTTGGAAAAGACTAGTGGCAACACCTGTGGCCATCTCTCCGCCCCCTTTTATGGCGATAACAAGTTCCTTAATGGGCAGGGTCATTTTTTTGGGAACTTTCATTGTTCTTGTTTCTGTCATCCTGATTCCTTATGTTTTGATTGTTTTTTTTTGCCCTTATGGCAGCAAGGATCTTGTCCGGGGTCACGGGAAAAGAATCCCTGTAACCCCCAATGGCATTACTTACGGCAGCGGCATAGGCCTGGGCTGCGGACATGGCAATGGACATGGCAGCTTCCTTGGCACCGTAGGGCCCCTTGGGATCCATGGACTCCACAATAATAGAATTTATTTTGGGCATGTCACAGGCCAGGGGCAGTTTATAATCCAGCATGGTGGGGTTGAGGCACCGGCCATCCTTCCATTCATGGTATTCCGTGAGCATCCCTCCCTGACCTCCCATGGCAACGGAACCCTCAAACTGCCCCTCCAAAACAAGGGGGTTCAGGCCAAATCCCACATCCTGGGCAGCCGTGGCGTTGAGTACCTTTACCTGTCCGGTATCTGGATTCACCTGCACTTCCACAATGGTGGTGCCAAATGAAAAGGCTTCGCACATCTGGCCATAGGGGTTGGACACCCATTCTCTTTTCATGTCAACCCTGGGCCAATAGCCGCCTTCGGCATTAACGGAATTAAAGTTCAACAGGCTTATTCTTACAACTTTTTTAATTGGAATGGAAATTTGCGGATCATCTTTAACAAAAATCAACCGGTTTGCCGCAGCCAGGGCGGAAGTTTTTACCTTTAATACACTGGCTGCCACTTCAAATAATTTTTTTCGACAGTTTTGGGCTGCAATCTGAACGGCCTGGCCCCCCACAAAAGTGGATACCTGGGAATATGATCCCGGGTCCGAAGAGGTGGTTTCCGTGTCAGCCGATACCAGATGGATATCTTCGGGCAAAAGCCCCAGTTCTTCGGCAGCGATCTGGACCACCATGTTTTCATTGCCCTGGCCATTGTCCACAACTCCGGATAAAACAGTTGCCTGTCCGTCTTCATTAAATTTGATAAAGGCCTGGGAGCCACCCCTTATCCCCATGGGGAAACCGGTCTGTACAGAGTTGGTACCCATGCCCATGCCGGAAAAGGGGGGAAGTTTTCCAAATTTTTGCTTCCAGTCCGATTTTTCAACTGCCTTGTGAATGGTTTCATCCATGGCACAGGAACCCACAAAACTCTTTGTGCTGGTATATTCCCCCTGTTGCCGGGAGTTTTTCAGCCGCATTTCCACAGGATCAATGCCAAGGTGGTCGGCGATCATGTCCAACTGGGTGTCAAGACCTGCGGCAAAGCCACGTCCATGGACCCTGATCATACCCCTGATTGGTTTGTTGGTGTAAATTCTGTACCCGTTGTACCTCACGCTTCCCATGCGATAGGCCTGTTCCATGGATAAAAATGGGACACTGGTGGCAATGGGGCCTGTGGAAGAATAGGCTCCCCCGTCCATATAGCAGGTGGTCTCCCTGGCCAAAACCCTTCCTTCCCTGTCTACACCTGTTTTATGGGTGGTGATCATGGCATGTCCCTGGCGGGTGGCAATGGTGTTTTCTTCCCGGGTAAATATGATTTTTACAGGGCGCCTGGTCTTTTTGGCCAGAAGGGCACAGATATAGTCTGCGGGACAGATTTCCGAACGTCCTCCAAAGGCGCCGCCAATTGTAATTTTCCTCACTTTTACCTTGTGCAGGGGGATTTTGAATGCATTGGAAAGGGGTTTGGATTTCATATGGGGCCCGCCATTGGGCATCCATACTTCCAGGCAGTCTTCATGGTCAAACCTTGCAGCAACTGCATAGGGTTC
>DAOWDR010000402.1 GCA_030638935.1 Desulfobacteraceae bacterium
CCTTGAGGCATGCGCCATTGGAGTTTCAGATCCCTATCGGGGAGAAACCGTAAGGGCATATGTGGTTCTCATGCCTGGAGAAACGCTTTCTGAAGAAGAAGTGATTGCCTATTGCAGAAAAAATCTTGCTGCTTATAAGGCTCCACGCAGCATTACTTTTATCGAGGGATTGCCCAAGTCGGCTGTGGGTAAAATACTGAGACGGGAAATCAAGCGCATTGATGAAGAACAAGCCGGTAAAGAGTCCTGATTGCCTTTATTTGCCTTTAAACACAGGTTTTCTTTTCTCCATTAATGCTGTTATAGCCTCCATCAGGTCTTCATTCATGAGTTGTGCTGCATTTTTTTGAGCAACATATTCAAGGCTTGCCTGAATTGTATTTTCACGGGTAAATCGCATGGTATCTTTGGCGCCCATCACTGTAAGTGGTGAATTATCAGCTATTTCACAAGCTAATTTTTGAGCAGCCTCAAACAATTTTTCCGATGTTTCGTACATATGTGTAATCAGCCCCAAGTCAAGCGCTTTAGTGGCGCTAAAATCCTGACCTGTAAAAATGAGTTCCCGGGCCCAGGGCTCACCCACAATATCCGGCAGGCGCTGAATTGTTCCAAGATCTGCAATTACGCCCAGTTTGGTTTCACGTACTGAAAAAATGGTTTCTTTTGACGCAAGACGAATATCACATGCACAAATAAGATCTACCCCTCCACCGATGCAATGACCATGGATCGCACAGATAACCGGTTTGCGGCATTGTATGATAGCGGTATTACTCAGCTGCCCCTTTAAAATAACCCTGCGTAAGTTTTCTCTTGAATCCGCTCCTGTGGATTGTGCCAGCCCTGCCAGAGACATCAGGTCAATACCAGCTGTAAAACTTTTGCCTTCGCCTTTTATAATGGCCACTCTGATTTGAGAATCATCATCAAGATCGGCAAACACCTCAATCATCTGCAAAAAAAAATCAAATGTCATGGCGTTTCGTTTTTCCGGGTTATTTAAAATTACCCAGGCAATGTGCCCTTCTTTTTTGATTTTTATTGGTTTAATCTTCATTGGTTCTGACTCTGCCATTTGAATCGCTCCCTTGAATTTATTATAAAATTAACAAATTGACTATATTCAAGTCAAAATTCTTGTCAAGAAAAATTATTGTGCTCCTGCATATCACTGACTGGGCCGGGCAAACCTGGCAATAATGGGATTGTGATCTGAAAAGGCTTTGCAGTCAAGTGCCTGGATATCAACCGGAATTAGATTTTTCGTATAAACCCGGTCCAGCTGGAATCCAAACCATTGCTTGATATGCCCGGAATACCTGGACCGGACATGTTTTAGATCCAGGGACCGGGCAAATTCATCCAATACTCTTTTCCGGGTCCTTCGCCAGCAGTTAAAATCCCCTGCCAGGACCATGGGCCCGCGATGCCCCTTGATCAAGTCATAGAGTCTTGACAATTCCCATTGATACCAGGCAAGGGATCTGAAATTAATGGCATGGATATTGACCACCATTAAATGTGTCCGGTCTTTAAACCGGTAGATTGTGATCAATGTGTTTTTTCTGGTGGATATCATGGCTTCCCTTGCCAGGGTCATATGAAATTGACTGGAAAATGGATCGGCACATGCCGCTGTAACCACACCGGAAAAATACCTTGGGAGCTTTATATTGGCTGCCCCGACAAAAGGAAACCCTGCAATGGAAAAAAGGGCCTGGGAAAAAAGGGCCTCCTGGAAAAGTATCAAATCCAGGCAGTATTTTTTTTTCCAGTCCCGGATCAATTCGGCAAAATTATTTTTCAGATTTTCCTTATGGATGTTCCAGCATAAAAGGCTGAATTCATCCGGAATAACAGTCTTCTCGAAAATAACCGGGGACTGGATCAATGGATTGTCAGGCGTTAACATGGCAATTACAACATGGGAGCAAATATGCTCATCAGGTTTTCACCCATTCGCCGCAACCGGCTGGCTGGTTTCATCCTGCCGCGGCATTGCTCAAGGAGTGTTTTCATCCATTGTTCACTGGCAGCAATGATTTTTTCAGAATAAATAAAGCTGATAACCTCATAGTTTAAAAACAGGCTTCGCTGGTCAATATTAGCCGATCCCATCATTACCCCTTTTCCATCAATCAAAATGGCTTTGGCATGGATCATTCCTGCCTGGAAAAGACAGACCTCAATTCCATTGGCTGAAAGTTCTCTCATGTAGCTGGAACGTCCCAGATCTGCAATTAAATGGTTTGAACTTGCCGGTGTGATCAGTTTTATATCCACCCCCCTGTGACGGGCAATGATCAAAGCCTGCATCAGGCTTTTATCCGGTACAAAGTAGGGAGTGACAAGCCAGATACGTTCCTTGGCTGAAAATACAGCTGATAAAAGGGTTTCATACAAGGCATCACTGGCAATATCAGGGCCTGATGGGACCACCTGTATACCGGTATCTCCACAGGAATCGGGCATATATTCGGAGAAATCAAGTTTTTCCCGGGCCGTATGGTTCCAGTCTTCCGTAAAAATTTTTCGGTAATGAAATACAGCAGGCCCCTGGACTAAAAACAGGATATCCTGCCACCGGTCATCACAGGGGACAGGCCCCATATATTCCCTGGAAAGGTTCATGCCGCCGGCAAGTACGGTTTTGTCATCAAAGAGGAAGAGTTGCCTTTGGTTTCGAAGATTGATATAATTTTGAAAAGG
>DAOWDR010000200.1 GCA_030638935.1 Desulfobacteraceae bacterium
ACATTGGTAACACTTGTGGCCAACCAACCACTTAGAATCCCAAAATCTGCTTTTATCAAGTTTCTCCGGGTGGGTTCCGGTTTTGATGTGGCGGATAATGAGATTGTAAAGCGAATAAAGCCGGGTGATTTGGCGATAACAAGTGATATTCCCTTGGCAGCCGAAGTCATAGATAAAGGGGCATTAGCCCTGAATCCCCGGGGAGAGCTTTATTCAAAGGAAAATATCACCTCCCGCTTGTACGTAAGGGACTTGATGGACTCCTTCAGGGCAACGGGAATAGAAACCCAGGGGCCCCCTCCCATGAATCAAAAGGACCGACAATTATTTGCCAATAATCTAAACAAACTATTATAATTTTTGTTCTGATATTATGAACCTGCTCCGCCACTCTATCTGAATATATCAATGAGTGACTTTATCCAGGCCAGGTCCGGGTTGGGCTCGATTTGGGTAAGGGAACCAGTTTTCTGGGGCGGTTTGCTGCAATGATTCATATGATCTGTTGTAAATTCCACTATCCCAAGTCCGGCCACCTTGAAGGATGAGGCAATCTGCGAAAGGATTTTTTCAAGGGTTTCTGGCATCAGGCCATGGGGTGTGGGGTGTTTGACATGTGGATAATCCTCCGGATCAAGCACATCCATGTCAATGTGGATATAGACATGGTCAAAGCCCTTCTTTTGAATTGCCCGGAGGATTGATTTGGGATCGGCTGCCATTTCCCGGATGGAAACCTGTGTCATTGCATGGTCTCGGATAAATTGCTGTTCTGCCGGATCAAGTTGCCGTGCGCCTGCCAGGATGACCTGGTCCGGGGAAAGAGCTGAAAAACAATGGTCCAGGATTGTTTGTTCGCCTTCACCGCAAAGGGTTCTCAGGGGCATCCCGTGGAAATGTTTGGAGGGTGAGGATGAGGGCGTGTTCAAATCTGCATGGGCATCCAGCCAGACCAGGGCCAGATTACCCGAATGGATCTGGTTTATAAAGGAAACAGGTGATAGTTCAACCCCGCAGTCTCCGCCGATGACCATGATAGATTCTGGATTTGCTTGTTCAATGATTGTTTTTGCCCGGGCCAACTGGGAAACAATGGCCTCATATCCCAGGATCTCATGGGAAACCTGAAGCCTGTCTTTCTCCGGTACAGGGACAGGGACAAAATTTATAGGGCAGATATGAGCCAGCCTGTTTGCCCCGTAAAACAGAAGGTTGGATGGGCCTGACCCCTGCCATTGGGGGAATAATAGGCTCAGATGAGAGGGATGATTAATTTCCATGGATCTCCCTAAGGGCGGCCTTGCCGGTATCTGTAATATAAATGGTGGCAATGCCCTTGTCCCTTAAGCTTCTCTCAATGGCCAGGGCCTTTTCCCTGGGTGCAAACCAGGCTTCAATTCCATAGGTGAGCCGGTAGGTGCCTGTGGTGACAGGTCCGGAGTTTTGGATTCTGCCCTTTATGAAGACAGGCGTCTCCGGCGGGCTTAGACTGACTCCTCCATAATGGTATAGACCATTGGTTCCGGGTGTGAGACTGACATAAACAATTTCATTTTGCCGGGGAGGTTTGAGGGCGTTGATATCCTTTGCCGGGATGCGGGATATTTCGTATTGAAGTTGGGCATAATTCCCTCGGAAAAGGCTTCTGGGGTCTATGGGCCTGGTTTTAAGGCGGATCTCCTTTCCCAGCCACAGGGGTAGGATTGCATTGACATAAACCGAGCCAAGGACAATGGTCTGGAACAGGATAATGGCTGCAAGTGCCGGTATTAAGGTTTGATTTCTCAAACCAGGGGTCTTTTTTGCAAAGGTTTTTTGTGAAAAGGATGCCGGGGCAGCAGGAATCATTTTTCACCTCCTGGACCGAGGCGGGATTTCCAGAACCGGGCCGTGGCCAGGAGGATGACGGCAAATCCGGAAAACAGGGCCGCAGCACCTGTGTAATTCCCCACAAGGTCAATATACCGGATCAGGCCGGTTAAAAGAATGGTGATAACCCCCAGGAAAAAATAATGGGAAATAGAGTGCTGAATACCCTGGATTATGAGCCATACTCCGGATATCACAAGAACAAGGTTGTCTATAATTTGAAAGTAGAGGCCCAGGTTCTTATTGTCTGACCAGATAACCCCGGCCAGGCATGCCATAAAAAAAAGGCTTATGAGGAAGGGAGTCAGAAAGGTTTTGTCCGCCCGGTGGGAGAGCCACATCGACAGGAGGCAGAACCAGCCAGCCATTAGGATGGTAAGGCCCGGGGCCTGCCATTGGGCTGTTATTAGTTCTTTCCAGGGCTCTTCAAAGCTGAATATAAACAGGGTCAGGATAAAAAATCTCAAACTCCAGAGACCCAATAGAGTGCCATAGTCCACAAGATCTGTTTCAGTCCGGAGGACAAGCCATCTTGCAAATCCATGGCAAAGGATGAACCATCCTCCTGCCACCCAAAAATTTTCTACCTCAAACAGGAACTGGCCAAATCCTCCCAAATACCATGACAGAGCATATTCCAGGAAGAGGCCGGTGCTGAAGACAAGGCCCAGAAAAAGGATGCGGCTTGGGTGGTTGCGGTACAGATGCCAGGCCATGCCCAAAAGAAAGAGAAGGAAAGCAAGGGGGAAATACCCAAGGGATGATTCCACAAAAAACCAGATAAGGCCCAGGGTGCAGGCCAGGATCATGAGTAAAAGGCTTTTGAGTACAAGGGCAATGGGAAGCACCCCGAGAGCCCACCAGAGGATGCCGTCGGGGAAATGTTCCCCAAGGTGGTAGATCTGGGCAATGAGCATGATGGAAGCCCCGTAAAAAAGACGGCCCAAAAAAAAGAAACCGATTCCGGCACCAAAGCGGCCCTGGTGAATTTTTATCAGACCCAAACCATTGGTTCCCAGGGTCAGAACAATAAGGCCTCCCATGCGAAGACCACGGGGAATGGATTCACAGTTGGCGCCCATGAGGGTGATCAGGGCAACGCCTAGGAACAAATAACCCAGGGAGACCAGGATGATAT
>DAOWDR010000285.1 GCA_030638935.1 Desulfobacteraceae bacterium
TACGAGAAGTTTGGCAACCCTGTAACTTATGGGTGACATTTTATAAACAATAATGGTTGGCAGACAGCAGAGAGCAGCTTCTAAGGTTACAGTACCCGATGCTGCTATCAGGAGATCTGCCCGCATAAAAATTTCCATGGGCCTGCCCTGGATAACTTTAAACAGCCCTGTTTGATTATAGGGAGAAAGAATCTGATTGATTCTTTCTAAATGGATGCCAGAGGCCGCTGAAACTAAAAATCGTGCATTTTTTTTTTGATCATGAATTTTTAAGGCGGTTTTTAGCATGATCCCAAGCAGATTTGTGATTTCCGCTTTTCTGGATCCCGGGAGCAACCCGATAACCGGACCGTCTATTTCCAATTGGTTTTGGCCTGATCCATTACCCGACCCTGTAATAGAAGGAGCTCCCGTTAAAAAAGATCCCTTGATAAATGGTTTGGTAATATGATCGGGGTAATCGTCCATCAAAGGGTTTCCCACATAGGTGGACGGGATCTTAGCCTTGTTATATAATTTTTCTTCAAAGGGAAATATAAGGGCAGCATGGTCTATATATGATTTTATTTTTTTAAGTCTTGATTCTTTCCACGCCCATACCTTTGGAGTAATATAATAAAATATAGGGATATCAAATTTTTGTTTTGCATATTGGGCTGCCTTGAGATTGAACCCGGGATAATCAATTAGAATGATTAAATCCGGCACATGGGTTCTTAATCTGGATTTAAAAGTATCAAAAGCCTGCTTGATATATCTGAACTGGAAGATAATTTCTGTGAGCCCCATGGCAGACAATTTTTCAATGGGAAAAAAAATATCAACCTGGGCAGCTTCCATGCAAGGGCCGCCAATGCCTGAAATATAAAGGTCAGGATCTATCCTGCGCATTGCCTTTATAAGAGATCCTGCGTGCAAATCTCCCGAGGGCTCGCCGGTCAGAACCATTATTCGGCGTTTTTTACCTGGGTGCATGGAATATTTTCTCATGGGATATCTTCATTGGTTAGTGCAATAATTGAGATACCATGGCCATTTGCAAGGCGGATCATTTCTTCTTTATCAAAGGCAATGGAGTTATTTGCCTCAAGGGCAAGTATGGTTGCGCCTGATTCTGCCATTGTCCGGATGGTGTCACAGCCCGAAGAGGGAAGATCAAATCTGAGATCCTGGCCTGGTTTGGAAAGTTTGACTACCACGGCACCATTTCCTGCGGCAAGGCCCGCCCCCCTTTTAATGGTGTCATCCGTGCCATCAATTGCTTCAACGGCCAGAACCGTTCCATTGCTGATCACAATGCATTGCCCTATATCCAGTTTGCCGATTTCCTTGGCAAGCCTCCAACCCTGGTAAATATCTTTTTTTTCAGCCCTATCGGGTTTTCGTTTTGTCCAGCACCCCTTTGTACTGATCAGTTCGGGCAAAAGAAAGGTGGAGGGTTTTATTTGGATGCCTTCCTTTAATAAAAGGTTGGCAAAGGAAGTAAGGATGGTATCATCATGGGTCCGACTATTTTTTGCAATAAAAGCAAGTGCCTTTAAATCCGGGCGGATATCCCTGAAAATATTTGTTTTTGAAATGTTTCCAAGCATGACTGCCTGGGAAACCCCATGACTTTTAAAATATTTAACAAGCTTTGATACCTGCCCCAGATAAAGCCATTTAAAATGGGCAACCTGGTCTACCAGTGCTTTGTCTGTTTCTGAATTAAATCCAACAGCCACCACATCATATCCTTTTTTGATGGCTTTTTGGGTAAAAAGCAAAGGAAACTGGCCGCCGCCAGCAATTAATCCGATTTTCATTTTCTACCTGGTAACGCCCCTGTTGGATTCAATGATAAAATTTATAAAATTTTTCACTTCAGGTATTTGTTCAACTTCTGCTTTTGCCCGTTCCGATGCCTGTTTAACTGTCAGGCCGATTCTAAAAAAGATCCTATAGGCTTTTTTTAATTGCCTGAGGGTGGATTTCTGAAAATTATGGCGCTTTAATCCCACATTATTGAGCCCGTGGAGGGAGGCTCTGTCACCTGCGGCAATGACATAGGGGGGGATATCTTTTACAACGGCGGATTTGCCGCCGATATAGGCAAAGTCCCCGATCTGAACAAATTGATGGATGGCCACAAGACCACCAATTGTTGCATGATCTCCGATTTCTATATGACCGGCAAGGGTTGAGTTATTGGCCAGAATGACCCCTTTGCCGGTTTTGCAGTCATGGGCAATATGGGTATAGGCCATTAAATAGTTTTCTTCCCCCACTTCGGTTACACCACCACCAAATTCAGTCCCCTTGTTTATGGTGACAAACTCCCGGATTATAGACCCTCTTCCTATCTTAAGATAGGTTTTTTCGCCATGGAATTTCAAATCCTGGGGCGCACCCCCGATTGAGGCATATTGAAAAATCTGACAGTCCGCTCCGATGGTGACATCTTCTTCTATGGTGGTATAGGGGCCAATGGTGGTACCGGAATTAATACAGACATTGGATTTAATTATGGCAAAAGGGCCAATGGTGACATTGGTATCAATTTGCGCCGATGAATCAATGATTGCGGTTGGGTGGATCATATTTACTCCATTAGTTCTGATTTGCTTTCCAAATTTTTTAATCTTTTTTCAAAGGAAAACATTTTTTTCCTCATATCCGGCAGGCGAGGGATAATATTGGATACCTTAAGCCAATTTTTATGGGGCATGTGGGGAATACCTGAAACGATTTCATTTTCAGGCACATCCTTGGAAACCCCTGCAGATGGACCCACAATAACAGAATCTCCAATGGTCAGATGACCTGAAATGCCGGCTTTTCCTGCAATAATAACATTTTTTCCAATACAAGTGCTTCCGGCAATTCCCACCTGGGCTACCACCAGGGTATTGTCACCTATTTTGACATTATGGGCGATATGGACAAGATTGTCGGTCTTAACCCCGTTACCAAGGCTGGTTACCCCTAAGGTTCCTCTATCTATGGTGTTACAGGCACCGATCTCCCCATGATTGCCGATTTTCACATAGCCTGTATGGATAAGTTTTTCATGGCTTCCTTCATTCTGGGCAAACCCATAACCGTCGGATCCGATCACAGACCCTGGGTGAACGATCACATGGTGGCCCAATGTTGTTCCCTCCATCAGGGTTACGTTGGGTTTGATAACGGTGTAATCCCCAATGGCGCATCCATCGGCAATGGTCACATTGGCCATGATATGGACATGGCTGCCTATTATCACATTGTCACCAATCACCGCATTGGCTTCAACCCTTGTCCCTTTGCCCGGCATGGAATTATTACCTAAAATTGCACTAGCATGGATATGGGGTACAAGAGGTTTTTCAGGATAAAATAATTCAAGTATCTTGAAAAATGATAACTTGGGATTCACAGTTTTCAAAAGGACACAATTTAGCGACACCAGGGGGTCAGGAGAAAATGAATCCGGCACAACGACAGCCCCTGCTTTAGTATTATTGATCCTGGCTAGATAAAGGGAATCACAGGCAAAGGTTAAATCATGGGGACCTGCATCATCAAAGGATGACAGCCCGCTGATTTCAAGCCCTTGATCTTTTGTCCCAGGGGCTGGAATAATTTCCGGAAAAATTTTTATAATTTCATTAATACAAAGTTTCATTGGAAATATTTTTACACTTTAGTTTGTTTTAGCAACCATGGCATTATATTTTGTAATTATCTTATCTGTAATATCAACATTGGACGGCATATAGATCACACCGGCAGTCTTTCTTTCAATTATCAGTAAAAATCCTTCTTCTTTGCCCATATCATTGGCAATTTCAAAGACATCTTTTTGAATCTTGTTGATCAATTCAATTTCAATACGCCTTAACTCTTTTGTATAATCTTCCTGCATCTTTTTAAAGTCGTTTACCCTGATCCTGAAGTCCCTTTCCTTTTCTCTTTTTTTCTCAGGGCTTAATACAAGGGCTTCCCTTTCAAAAGCCTTGGATATGGCATCCAGGGAA
>DAOWDR010000215.1 GCA_030638935.1 Desulfobacteraceae bacterium
CCTAAAAAAGAGTACCTTGCCCATCTTTCCCCGCCTTCCACACTTTCAAGCAAAAAGCATTCTTTATTTTTGTCATAGCATTTTTGTAAAATAGAGACCGGAGTGTCGGTATCGGCAAGCACCCGGGTGCAGACCGGGATCACATTGGCTGTTTTGGCAAGTTCAATGAATTTTTCTTTATTGGGAAATTGTTCTAAAATCATGGTGTGTTCCTATGGTCATAAATAAAAAAAAGGCGTGCATCTTATTTATATGCAGCCTTTATCGGTGACTGCAACAGCTTTTTGGATCGGCTGCTGCAATGACGGGTTTTTGCAGGATCAATCTTTCAGAGATCAAACAAGTGTCCAAAGCAGCAGCAACCGCCATATCTGCCAGGATTGCCACTGGAAAAATTTGTTGTTTTTTGATTGAAATTGTTTCATCTAAGTATCCTGATTTCCCCTGGTTTGGTATCCTTAAGTTTGAACTTAATAGTGGGCATATTTAAATGATTTGGGATAACTTGTCAATACAAATGTTTCTATTGGTAGAAACAAGATCGTCGCAGGTTTATTGCCCCATGGTTTATTCATCTAAAATTCTTTGAAAATTTTTGTGTGGATTTGGATCAAATATGATAAGTTCAGGGAAAATTTTAAAAACTATATTAAGGACAAATCCTTTATGCTGCTAATTTTTCCCCCGGTTGCAAAACCCTGTGAACCGCCGGCCGGGGTGGCTTTGTTATCTTCTGCTTTAAAAACCCATGGATTGCCCTGCACGGTCTTCGATGCCAGTGTCCAAGGATTAATGTATTTAATTGGATCGGATCTTGATGCCAGGGACTCTTGGTCTAAGCGGGCATTGAAAAACAGGGAGTCTATTTTATCGGATCTGAAAACTTCTAATTTATATAAAAATGTGGACCGGTATCACCAGCGGGTCTATGATCTGAATAAACTTTTGTCCATATCCGTGGATCAAACAAGGTTTAAGATAAGCCTGAGCGATTATTCCGATAACAAGCTTTCCTCGGTGGACAGCCGGGATCTTTTAAAAAGTGCTGCCAATTTTGAGGAAAATCCGTTTTTTTATTTTTTTGAGGAAAAGATCCGGCCCCAAATTTTGGCATCGGATTCTGAATATGTTGGGATTTCACTTTGTTATTTAAACCAGGCCCTTGTCAGTTTTGCCCTGGCCGGCTGGATAAAAAATAATTTTAAAGAAAAAAAACTGGTAATGGGCGGCGGACTTATCTCTTCATGGATGAGCCGGCCGGGATTTGGAGATCAGTATAAAAATCCTTTTTCCGATTTGATTGATGTAATGATAAAAGGGGAGGGCGAGCAGCCCCTGCTCAGCCTTCTCGGAGTACCCGGCACCACCCAAAAACATTATGTTCCCGACTATGGGTTTGCAAAAAACCATTCCTACCTGGCGCCGGGTACTATTCTTCCATTCAGGGCATCCATTGGCTGTTATTGGAGCAAATGCCGTTTCTGCCCTGAAAAAGCGGAAACCCGCCCCTATTCCACCCAGCGGGCGGCCAAGGTCCTTGAAGATTTAAAAATTATGAACAAGCAATTTTCCCCTGATTATGTCCATTTTATCGATAATGCCGTTACCCCGGCCTTTTTAAGGGCATTGTCCACAACAACCTTAGGCTTTAAATGGTATGGATTTGTCAGGTTTGAAAAGGAGTTTTTAGACCTTGATTTCTGCCATAATCTGAAGAAGAGCGGATGCGAAATGCTCAAGTTAGGTCTTGAATCCGGAGATCAGAAGGTTCTGGACAAGATGAACAAGGGAACCAACCTTGCCATGGTTCCAGAGATTTTGAAAAATCTTAAGAAAGCCGGAATTTTGACCTATGTTTATCTCTTGTTCGGCACAAGTTTTGAAGATGAGCCGGCAGCCCGTAAAACCCTTGAATATATAAAAATGTACAAGGATTATATCGATTATTTAAATCTGGCTGTATTTAACCTGCCTAAATTCAGTGAAGATGCAGAAGGGCTGGATACAAGTGAATTTTACCATGGAGACCTGTCTTTGTACCTTAATTTTGTCCATCCAACGGGCTGGGAGCGGAGAAAAGTTAAAATTTTTTTGGACAAGGAATTTAAAAAACAGCTGGCCATTGGATCGGAATTCAGGAAAAATCCAGCCTATTTTTCCTCCAACCATGCCATGCTGTTCAATGGGCTGGAGGATAAAAAATGATTGCAGAAATTTTGTCCACCGGGGATGAAGTTCTGCTGGGCGATATTATTGATACAAACAGCAGTTTTTTATGTGGAAAACTTAAAGAAATGGGTATCCCGGTTCGCCAAATTACGGCCGTGGGGGATGGGGTGGCAGATATAAGCAACACCCTTGGCCAGATTGCCACAAGAGCGGATATCTGTCTTGTCACGGGCGGGCTTGGGCCTACCAGGGACGACCTGACAGCCAAAGCCTGTGCAAAGGCCGCAAAAGAAGAACTGGTGTTAAATCCCAGGGCCCTTGAAACCATGACCCTGTATTTTAAAAAAATGGGGTTTGAAGTTAACCGGGACAACAAAAAACAGGCCATGCTGCCGGCATCGGCCAGTGTTCTGGTTAACCGGAAGGGAACAGCCCCGGGTTTTTACATGGTCATGGATCAATGCCACTTCTTTTTTATGCCCGGGGTGCCCTCTGAAATGAAATTCATGCTTGAAGATGAGGTAAAACCAAGGATTGTCAATATCTTTGACCTTACAAGAGAGATTTTCATTGAGCGGCTCACTATTTTTGGGCTGCCCGAATCCAGGGTGGGGGCTCTTCTGGAAGGTTTTGAGAATAAATTTTCCGGGATGCATCTGGGATTTAGGGCAACCTTTCCCTTCATTGAAGTCAAAATAGTATATCCCTGGGAAGGCGGATCCAAGGATTGTCGTGATACAGCAGAAAGACAGATGGATGCTGCACGGGAATGGGCGGTCCTGTCCCTTGAAAACAAGGTGATTTCCCTAACTGGTCAATCCCTTGAACAAGAGGTTGGAAGGCTGTTAAAAGAAAAAAAACACACCCTTGCCGTGGCCGAGTCCTGCACTGGTGGCCTGATTTCCAATCTGGTAACCGATGTGGCAGGAAGTTCCGACTATTTTCTCTTTTCCGGGGTTACCTATTCCAATGAAGCCAAGATGAATATCTTAAAAGTCGCCCAAAAGACCCTTGAGGCACACGGTGCAGTCCATGAACTGACAGCCCTTGAAATGGCTATGGGAGCAAAAAAAGCAGCCAATGCCCATTGGTCTATTTCAACCACCGGCATTGCAGGACCCGGAGGGGGAAGCGATGACAAGCCAGTGGGTACTGTCTGTATCGGTATTGCAGGGCCCGGCATTGAAACAGCTAAAAAATATATTTTTAACTTTGGGGACAGGACAAGGAATAAAAAGATGTTTGCAGCCACAGCCCTGGAATTGCTGAGGCGGCGTTTGGCTGACCTTTAAATTATATTTAACTGCATTTATTTTTAATTGTAAAATGGGAGATATCTGTATGCGTGTTCTGAAAGGCTTATTAATTCAGGCTCTTCTGGCATTGGTCATTTTTAGTGGCCACCATGGTTCAATGGCATATGCCTGGGAGCCAGCACCTGCCCGGGTGGTTATATCTAAGATTGTCCATGAAACAATGGCCCAGAATCAATCTTTTATCGGCACCCTTTATTATGAACGGATCAGCCATGTCTCTTCGGAAGTTTCAGGGCTGGTAAATAAGGTCAATTTCAGGGCAGGAGACAGGGTGGATATCGGAACACCCCTGGTGCATCTGGACA
>DAOWDR010000393.1 GCA_030638935.1 Desulfobacteraceae bacterium
ATCTGTTTTTATCACTTTCCCGGGGTGTACCCTTATTTTGCCCCAAAGGCCTCCTCGGAAATATCCAGAGCTGCAGTGTCCCCTGTCATGATCACCTCCATTTTGCCCCTGGTCACGGGCAGGACGGAATGGATGAAAAATTGGGCACTTTTAAGCTGTCCCTCGTAAAAGGAGATATCTTTCTTCTTGGGCTTATCTGCCAGTTTTTGGGTGGCAATGACGGCCCGCCACAGGAGCATCCAACCCATGATGGTGTCACCGGTGACATCCAGAAAGGGGTGGGCCTGGGCAAAGGCGGCTGATATATTATTTGCTCCCATGACTGCCCCAAGGGACTTTACCGTCTCCATGAGTTTTACCACGGTGGCATCCACCATGTCGGCCAAAAGTTTTAAACCGGGGATATCCTTTGCCCTGTCAATAGTTTTTTGAACTTCTGCCAGAAGGTCGGTAAAGGCTTTTCCCTTGTTGAGGCCCAGCTTTCTGCCCAGAAGGTCCATAGCCTGGATCCCGTTGGTGCCTTCATATATCTGGGTAATTTTGCAATCTCTGAGAAGTTGTTCCTGGGGATATTCCCTGGTAAATCCGTACCCGCCGAATACATGAACCCCATGGCTACACATGTCAAAGGCCCTATCCGTAATATAGCCCTTTGCCACGGGGATGAGCACATCAATGATGCCCTGATACCTGGCCTTGTCCTCCTCATTATCGCTGATATGGATCATGTCTTCCATGAATCCCACATAATAGAGGATGCTTCTCATACCTTCAGAATGGGATTTCATGGTAAGAAGGATGCGCCGGATGTCCGGGTGCTGGATAATGGGGACGCCGGGAGATCCTTTGGGGGCTGTGATAGCTGCCCCCTGTACCCGTTCCTTTGCATAATTTAATGCGTTCAGATAGGATGTCGAGGCGCAGGAAAATCCCTGCATGCCCACATGGAGGCGGGCCTCGTTCATCATGACAAACATGGCGCTCATGCCGCGGTTTTCCTGGCCTAAAAGCGTCCCTTTACATTGGCCTTTTCCCCCGAGAGCCATGGAGCAGGTGGGACTGCCGTGTATCCCCATTTTTTCTTCGATGCCGGTGCAGATGACATCATTGAAGTCGCCCTGGCTGCCGTCGTCGTGGACCCGGAATTTGGGGACCAAAAAGAGAGAAATCCCGGCGGTACCCGCAGGTGCTCCTTCTATCCTGGCCAATACCGGGTGGATGATATTTTCCACCAGATCATTTTCCCCTGAAGAGATAAATATTTTGTTGCCAGTTATGGAATAGGTGCCGTCACCGTTGGGAACCGCCTTGGTGGTAAGGGCCCCCACATCGGATCCAGCCTCGGGCTCTGTCAGGAGCATGGACCCGCCCCAAACACCAGTGTACATTTTTTCAAGAAAAAGTTCTTTTTGCTTGTCCGTGCCAAAGCATTCCACCAGCTTGCCTGCCCCGTGGCTTAAGATATTGTGGAGCATAAAGGGGTAATTGGCGCCATTAAAATAATTGTTGGCTGCCAACGCCACGGTGGCGGGCATGCCCTGGCCGCCCCAGTCCGGGTTGTCACACATGGCAATCCACTCCCCTTCACAGAAAAGCTTGTAGGCCCTGTGAAAGGCCTTGGGAACCGTGACCTTGCCGTTGTCAAAGCTGCATCCCTCTTCATCTGCTTCCTTTAAATAGGGAAGCAATTCCTTGATGGCAAGATTCCGGGCTTCGGAAACCACCATATCAACGGTTTTTTTATTAAACTCCTCAAATTGTGCATGCCGGCTCAATTGTTCCACATTTAATTGTTCGTGGAGAACAAAATCCACATCCCGTCTGTCTGCCACCACCTGGGCCATATTTACCTCCAAAAATAAACTGTATTATAAAAAAATCTCTTATTTTGTGTGATCGTAAAAGCCTTTGCCGCTCTTTCGTCCCAGATAACCTGCTCTCACCATTTTTCTGAGCAGGTGAGCTGGCCGGTACTTGTCTTCACCTATTTCTTTGTGAAACCCTTCCAAAACCAGAAGGATGGTATCCAGCCCCACCATGTCGGCCAGGGCCAAAGGACCAATGGGATGGTTGGCGCCCAGGGTCATGGCATTGTCAATGTCTTCTGCCGTAGCAATTCCTTCGGCCAGAACAAATATGGCCTCATTGATCATGGGGCAGAGGATGCGGTTCACGGCAAAACCAGGAGCCTCTTTGACCTCAATTGAAGTCTTTTTAATTTTTTCCACAAACTCCTTGGCAATATTCAGGGTATCATCGGAGGTTGCAAATCCTTTGATCAGTTCCACCAGTCGCATCACGGGCACGGGGTTGAAAAAATGCATGCCTATTACCTTTTCCGGGCGTTTGGTCACACTGGCCATCTCGGTGATGGAAAGGCCCGAAGTGTTGGAGGCAAAGAGGGTTTCTTTTTTACAGATATTGTCAAGTTCCTGGTAGACCTGCTTTTTGATGTCCATGATTTCGATTATGGCTTCAA
>DAOWDR010000107.1 GCA_030638935.1 Desulfobacteraceae bacterium
AAGGATAAAAGCCAGACAAATATCCTTCCCTTGACCGAACTCGGCCTGGTTCAGATGACCCGGAAGAGGACCAGAAGAAACCTGACCCGGACCCTGTGCAAGCCCTGTTTTTATTGCAACGGCAACGGCCACCTGCTATCGGGCAAATCCGTCTGCCACAAAATATACCGGGACCTGATCTCGGAAGCAGGGGATATCATGGGCAACCGCTTTACCGTAAAGGTCCATCCGGAAATTGCCCAACTCCTCCACGGCAGGGAAAAGCATTTGATTGCCTCCCTGGAAAAACAGTTTTCCAAGCCCATTGCCATCTATCCTGAACCCCATTATCACATTGAGGAATACCATATTTTTGAATCCCTGATTAAATAACCCCCTGACCTTTGGCGGGGTGTATTACAAATCAGATAATTTATAAATCCCGATTGTTTTTATTTAGACTATCATTCTTGACTTTTCCTGTAAAAAACGTTAAGGTCTTGTGTTTATGGTAGTTAGCTTAATATTTAGTCAACTAATTTAGTTAAGGATTGTAATTTTATGAAACGCACATTTCAACCAAGCAATAGAAAAAGAACAAGAAAACACGGCTTTCTTAAAAGGATGGCTACCCCGGGCGGCAGACGGGTAATCAATGGCAGAAGAGCAAAAGGAAGAAAAAAACTTACCGTTTAATAAAGGGATTTATTGAATAACTTTTCTTTACCCAAAGAGGTGAGGCTCCGAAAAAGGGGCCAATTTTTAACGCTTTCGAAACAAGGGAAAAAGATACACACAGGCTATTTTATAGCAGCCGTCCTTAAGGGGACAGGCAAATGCAATCGAATTGGAATTACCGTATCTAAAAAAGTGGGGAATGCAGTAGCGCGTAACCGGATAAAACGAATTATAAGGGAATATTTTAGACACAGGAAAGATTCTATTCCGGGAACCAGGGACATAAATATCATTGGACGGAAAGGTCTGACTACGCTATCTAACAGACAGATTATTGAGAAACTTGATAAACTTTTTACAAAAATAACAGCAGCAAATTATGATTAAACAGCTATTATTATTAATAATTAAATTTTATCAATTTTTTATATCACCGCTAACAGGACGGAATTGCAGATATTATCCGACCTGTTCGGCATATGCGTTTGAAGCGGTTGCAAAACATGGCAGCCTTAAGGGCGGTGCCCTTGCTGTCAAAAGAGTATTGCGTTGTCATCCATTCCATGCCGGAGGATATGACCCGGTCCCATAATTAATCCCTAGCGCCATAACTGTTTTCCTCTTCTTTGTTATGAAAATCCTTTATAATTTTCAAGTTTTAGGAGAGACAATGGATGAGCAAAAAAGATTATTATTAGCAGTGGTGCTTTCAGTGGTGGTCCTTGTAGGCTATCAATATTTTTTTACAGCACCCTCTGAAATTAATAATCCGTCCCAGGAAGTCCAGAACCGGGAAGCCGGACAGTCAGACAACCAGGCAGACACCCGGGCAAACAATCCCAATATTTCAGATTATACAAATGGGACCGGAAACCAGAGCCAGGCGGTTCAAGGCAATCAGCCTGGGATGAAAGATTATCGGACCATATCTGTGTCCACACCCCTGTATGAAATTGCCATATCCGAACACATGGCGACCGTTAATAGTTTCGAGCTAAAAAATTATAAAGAAACAAACCAGGAAGACTCTTCTTTAAAGCAATTGGTCCAGGAGCAGCTTGTCAACGGAACCCTGTCCCTGAGCATGGAAGGCGGAACCATCCAGGGCCTTGACAATGCAGTTTATACTGCAGGCATAGATATGGCCTCGGTCAATCTGTCCCAGGGGGAAAAAACCATTGTTTTTTCATGGGTAAACCCCCAGGGAATTTCCGTAAAAAAAATCTTCACCTTTAGGGCAGATTCCTTTCTCATCGATTGCAATATCCTTATTCAAAACGGTTCCGGAATGCCTGTGAATGACGCCATTGTTATTACCGTGCCGGGGTTTTATGATGAAGAGATAAAAAAGCAATCCCGTTTTGCCTTTCAAGGGCCTATCGCTTATATTAATGATAAGTATGAAGACATTGCGCCGGATGATATTGAGGACCAGGATACCTTTAACGGTACCATTGACTGGGCAGGCTATTCAACCCGGTACTTCATGACCGCAGTGATGCCAAAAGCAGCGGTTAAGGCCAAGCTCAAATTATCCTATGCCAATGATATTGTCACCAACCAATTTGTCCAGAAAATGGACCGCCTGGACCCGGGAAAACAAGGTCAGTATGACTATACCTATTACATAGGCCCCAAAAGTTATAAAATCCTAAGCGGATATGATAACAACCTGAAAAAAGCCATTAATTTTGGCTGGTTTGATATCATTGCCAAACCGCTTTTGATCACCATGAATACGATTCACGATTTTATTCCCAACTATGGTATTGCCATAATTTTGCTGACCATTCTAATTAAACTTATCTTCTGGCCCCTTGGCACAAAAAGCTATAAGTCTATGAATGAGATGAAGAAAGTCCAGCCCCTGATGATGGAACTCAGGGAAAAATACAAAGACGACAAAACACGAATGAACCAGGAAGTGATGGGATTGTATAAAACCTATAAGGTCAATCCGGCCTCGGGTTGCCTGCCGCTTCTTGTCCAGATGCCCATATTCTTTGCACTTTATCGAATGCTGTACCAGGCTATTGAACTTAGACACGCCCCCTTTTTCGGGTGGATCGCCGACCTGTCGGCACCGGACCGGCTCTTTAGTTTTAATTTTGCCATTCCCATGATGCAGGAGCCATACGGGATTCCGGTACTCACCCTTCTAATGGGTGCATCCTTCCTGCTCCAGCAGAAAATGACACCCACTGCAGGGGATCCCATGCAGGCAAAGATGATGATGCTGATGCCCATATTCATGACCGTTCTGTTTATTAACTTCCCGGCAGGACTGGTTTTGTACATGTTTGTTAACAATATTATTTCAATGGGCCAGCAGTACTACACTCAAAAGAAATTTTCCTAACCCAGGAGGTCATATGAAAAAAAACCAGGAATTTACCGGAAAAGACGTAGACGCCGCTGTAAAAAACGCTTGTTCAGCCCTAGGCGTTTCCAAAGGAAAGCTGGACTATAAAGTTCTTTCCGCAGGCGCCTCCGGTATATTCGGAATTGTAGGCCGAAAGGATGCCAAAATAAAGGTGATCCTTCCAGACCCAACCGCCTCTGCTGAAGAATTAGCAGGAATCAAATCCATTGTGGATGAAGCCTTTGGAGAAGATACCCGGTTGGAAGCAGATGCTGCCCCGGCTGTTAAAAAAAGTCCGGCTGTTGAAAAAAGTCCAGCTTCTGAACCAAACTCAGCCGACAAAAAAAGCCCTGCTCCCAAGTCAGACAAGGCCCAGAATATAAAGGACGACAGCAATGGAAAGTGGGATCTAGAACCCGAACCCAAAAATACTCCACCAAGGGAGGAAATTCCACCTCCGGTGGATGTGACCCAGGAGTCCATTGACCTGGGCAAGGAAGCATTGCAGAAAATGGCAGATCTGATCACCGAGGATGCCACGGTGGAAGCAGAAACCAAAGAGGACCGACTCACCTTGAAGATCACCGGCGGCAACGCAGGCATCCTCATTGGACGCAAGGGCCAGACCCTTGATGCCATGCAGTTCTTGACTGATAAAATCATCAACAGAAAAAGTGAAGCCCGGGTCCGGGTAAAGGTTGATATAGAAGGGTATATGGAAACCCGAAAAACCAACCTCAAACATCTGGCCTATAAAATGGCGGAAAAAGCAAAAAAAACCGGACGTCCTACCACCATTAACCAAATGAGTGCCCAGGACCGTCGAATTGTACACCTTGCCCTAAAGGACGATGCCCAGGTCAGAACCCAGAGCATGGGTGACGGCTATTACAGACGCCTGGTAATCTTCCCCAAAAAGAAGAACTCCTTTAGGGGGAAACGGCGGCTTAGAAAACAAAACTAATGAATGATACAATTGCCGCAATAGCAACCCCCTATGGAAGTGGCGGTATTGGTGTCATACGGATTTCCGGTCCCCGGGCTTTTGAGATTGCATCCAGCCTTTTTTCAAAAACCCGGGAAAAGGAAAAAATCAATCCGGTACTGGTTTCCCACAGGGTAAGTCACGGATTTATCCTGGACAAGTCAGACCCTGACAATACTGAAGTTGTTGATGAAGTATTGCTGATTCCCATGAAGGCTCCCCGTTCCTACACCGCCGAAGATGTAGTTGAAATCCAGGCCCATTCCGGAACCATTGTACTCAGGACAATATTAGAGCTTGCCATCTCCCTGGGAGCAAGACTTTCAGAACCCGGTGAATTTACAAAACGGGCCTTTTTGAACCAACGCATTGACCTGACCCAGGCCGAGGCCGTTGCCGATATTATCAATGCCAGGTCGGTAAGCTCCCTAAAATTTGCATCTTCCCAAAATCTTGGGGAACTCAAACAAAAAATTGGACAG
>DAOWDR010000677.1 GCA_030638935.1 Desulfobacteraceae bacterium
ACAGCACGAGGACAACAAAAGTCTTACCTATAAGAAATTTTATTCCCTGATTGACTTTTTTGCCCTGAAACTTCTGGACATGGGCATCCAAAAGGGAGACCGGGTGGCAACCCAGCTAGTCCTGGTGCCGGAACATCTGATGCTCATGTATGCATGTTTCAAAATCGGCGCCATCATCGCCCCCCTGGATCTGCGCCTGACAGAGACCGAAGTGGTCCGGGACATCAACAAGATTGAGCCCAAAGCATTTTTCTTTCTGGGTAACACTCCTGTGAAAGACTTCAGGGAAGTGGGGAAAGCCGTTCAAAAAGGATGCGCTTGTGTTGAGTACCTGGTCCAGTTTACCCCGGACCCCAAACCCGGAGATATAATAGACAAGGCCGTCGCTATTACGGCCCTGATGGACAAAAAACGATTGCTCTGGCTAAAGGCTGTTGATTTTTTCACAGGAGGCCTTAAAAAAGCCTATGCCCGGGTGGAGAAGCGAACCCCGGCCCTGATTATCTATACCACGGGCACCACGGGGGAGCCCAAACCCGCAGTCCTATGCCATGAAAATATCATTGTCCAGAACCAGATCCTGGCAAAGGGATTTGGCAATGATGTCGGGAATAAAAACTTTGTCTGCCTGGTAAACCTGCCCCCCAGCCATGTGGGATGCGTGACGGAAACCTTTATGACCACCATGTACCTGGGCGGAAAAGCCGTTCTGCTGCGGATATTTGACACCAAGACCAGCCTTGAGGCAGTGGAACGCCACAGGGTTACCGTCATGGGCCAGATCCCCACCATGTTCCGCATGCTCTGGAACCTGCCGGAATATGACTCCTATGACCTGTCCAGCCTGGAATTTGTGGCCTATGCCGGTGCTGCCGTGGACATCAAATTTCTTGAAAAGCTGGCCACCATGGCTCCCCGGTTCGGCACAGGCCTTGGCATGACGGAAAATGCAGGTTTTGCCACCTTTACCCCTCCGGGTATTTCCATGGAAGAGATGGCAGGACAGGTGGGACAATCCTTTGACGAGCTGGCCCCTGTCACTGTTCGAAAACCCATGAAGAACGACGGATCAGCCGGGGAGGAACTGCCGGACAACGAAATAGGAGAAATCTGTTACCACCCGCCAATTGTCTTTCTGGGATATTTTAACCAGCCAAAGGAAACCCGAAAGGCCGTATCAACGGAGGGGATCCTCTATACAGGGGATCTGGGGTATTTCAAACCAATGGACGGGTATAAAGCACTGTACCTGTCGGGCCGGAAAAAATTTATGGTCAAGCAAAAGGGTTATAATGTTTTCCCCGGCGAGGTGGAAGATCATATTGCAGCCATGGACGGCGTGGATCTGGTGGATGTGATAGGCATGAAGCATTATCTGTTTGACGAAGCCATCTTTGCCTTTGTCCGGCCCAAACCCGGCAAAGAGGTGACCCCCGAAGCTGTCCTGGCCCATTGCAAGTCCATTGCCTCCTATAAGAGGCCCCTGCATGTGGAAATCTGGCCGGCAGACAAAGAATTTCCCCTGACCCGGAGCACCAAGGTGGACAAAATCCGCCTTATGGAAGAAGCCGGCACCATCATAAAAACCTTAAGACAAAAGGGAAAATGGGATGCCGGCCAGACCGAATAACAAGCAGGACCAGCCCCTGATGCCGGTTATGCCGGAAAAACTGAAAAAAAGGCTCTTTCCCGTTGTTCTCGACCTATTTTCAAACCACGATTTCCACGGGGTCAATATCCGGGAAATCAGCCGCCAGAGCGGCATCAGTTCAGGCACCATTTACAAATATTTTTCATCCAAGGAGCAGCTGATCTTTGCCATCCTGGATGAAAAAATCTCCCAAATCGGTCAGACCACGGAACGCCATATTGCCGGCATGGACAGTATAAAAGAAATTTTCAGAAAGGTGTTCTGGGTGACTTTTGATTTTTATGACAAAAACCCCGGCCTTGCCGTGACCGCCTTTATAACGGTTCCCATGCGTACCTGGATGAAGGAGGAAAGCTATCGCCGCAGGGATGACCTGGCCCTGCTGAAAGGCCATATTAAAAGGGCCAAAGAACAGGGACAAATCGATTCAAGTCTCTCCTTTCCCCTGATCACGGATGCCTATTACATGATCTGCCACCGGTATATCCATAATTGGTACTATAAAGGCATGACCTGGAAGCTGACGGAAAAGTTTGACGACTTTTTCACCCTGTTCTGGAAAATGGTCACCCCGGTATCCGAGTCCCGGGAAAAATAACAGGTCTGGAAGTTTTCTCATTTAAGGAAGACAAAACAATGGTGGTTTTGGTGCGGCCAAAGGGACTGAACCGGGCCACAAGAGTTTCCAGATCCGCCACACAAGCCACCATTACCTTGAGAATAAAGGAACCCTCCCCGCTGATGTGGTGGCACTCCAGCACCTGGGGCAATTGCCCTGCACAGGTTCTTACCCGGTCATAACAAGCGGCTTCCGTGTCCAGATGAATAAAGGCAATCACTGATTCCCCCAGCAAATCCCCATTGATGTCGGCATGGTACCCCGTGATAATCCCGGCCTCTTCCAGTTTTCGGACCCGTTCGGTAACAGCCGGAGTTGAAAGCCCCACCACCCGTCCCAGTTCGCTAAAAGAGATCCGTGCATTTTTCACAAGTTCCCGGACAATCTTTTTTCCAATTTTGTCCAGCAGCTTTTCAATTTTAAGGTCCATGGGAAATTTTCCTTTGTTTTTAAACTTTTTGCCCTTAAAAAACAGGACACTGCCATGTACTTTTACCCCCCTGATCTAATAAAATAGGCACCATATAATACAGATGACCTAAATTACAGCACAAGGAACTATACATGGAATTTGATTTTTTAAGCAATTATTTTTTAAAAGGGATCGTGATCGGCTTCTCCATTGCAGCTCCCGTGGGTCCCATTGGAATCTTAACCATCCAAAGAAGTTTAAGCCACGGTTCTAGGGCAGGACTTGCGACGGGCATGGGGGCTGCCACGGCAGATGCGGTTTACGGCTGTGTGGCAGGCTTCGGCCTTACCCTTATTTCCAAACTGCTCCTGGATTTTCAAACCTGGCTTCTCCTTGCAGGTGGCCTGTTTTTATGCGGCCTGGGCCTTGCAACCCTGAAACAAAAGCCTCTCCAAAAAAAAGAGAAAGAACCCATTTTTAAGGGGTATCTTTTGTCCTATCTGTCTGCTTTTTTCCTGACCCTGACAAATCCCGTGACCATCATGGCCTTTATGGCTATTTTTGCAGGTCTGGGCCTTGGGGCAACAGCCAATGGGTATGCCGGGGCACTGTCCCTGGTCCTGGGTGTATTCCTGGGTTCATGCCTGTGGTGGATGATATTGACTTTTGGGGTGGGACAGCTGAAACATAAGCTGAATGATGGCTTTCAAAAATTTATCAATAGGGCTGCAGGCATGGTTCTCCTGCTCTTTGGGTCCTGGGCCTTAATCAGCCTTATCCCCTGACACCCGGTTCAAGTTCATGGAACCTGCCGGGCTCTTGGCACCTGTTGTCCGATATCCTGCCAGGAGGCACACCGCACCACCTTTTCATGTTTCATTGGCCGACCATTCCAGGGCCGGTCATACAATGCCACGTTCACCCCCATGGTATTGGCAAGGAAAAGGGCCATTTCCCGGGAATCTTCCACAGCCAGGTCATAGGTTCGTTGACTCAATTCCTCTTTTGAAATGGCAATGCCTGGATCATTCCCAGGTCTATCGTACTTATCCACCATGGTAAAAGAATCAAAGGGAACCCCGTGTTTTTCAAGCCATTCCAATGACACATCCAAAGCAGATGTGGGGCGGCCGGTGACAATCTCAATACAATGACCGGCCAAAGCCCAGTTGACCAGAGCCTCAACAGATCCCTCCACCGGCTCAAACCCCAAAAGAAGATCCGGCTGGTGGATCAAATCGAAAAAATAATGGAATTCATTGTCTGTCAGCCCAAAGGAGGCTCTCAGGTCAAAGGTAACAATATCCTCAAACGCCACTTGTTTGCCAAATTCCTGTTCAACGATATCCACATAGGTATCCGTGGTCTTTGAGACCACATCATCCACATCCACATAAATTTTTTTACCATCGCCATTTGCCGCCACAGATTCAATCTCCTCCCGAACTAATCCT
>DAOWDR010000064.1 GCA_030638935.1 Desulfobacteraceae bacterium
TTTACTTCAATGGTTTTCATTTTTTATTCTCCCAAACAGGTCTTATTTTTTTATCGGCAACCTATCCCTGCCTGATTCATATGGTATCAGTTTTTCCGGGAAAGACACAAGATAAAATTTCAGGGCCCCAGGGACCTTGCAGATCATTGGACAAGAGGTTCTTCTTATTATTTACCATCGAATATTTTTCTGATAAGCATCAGAAGATACCGGGTTTGTACCGGTTTAAGAAGGCATTTTCGGATACCAATTTTGAACGCCTCTTGTTCATACTCATCATCAATGTATCCGGAGCAAAGCAGAACAGGCATATTTGGGCGGATTGCCAATATTTTTTCAGCAAATACCATGCCTTTCATCTTTGGCATGGTCATATCAGTGATAACCAGATCATATGATTCCGGGGCGGCTTGAAAAGCTGACAAAGCCCCAGGGGCGTCCTCAAAAATCGCCACCCGGTATCCATAATCCGCCAGCAATTCCCGGGTGGACCGACAGATATCAACTTCATCATCCACAAACATCACATGTTCGGTTCCCCCTTTTATGGGAAGATCGGTATTTTCTCTTTTATTGATTCTCTTCTTGTCGGATACCGGCAAATAGACCTCCACCTTTGTCCCCCTGCCCAATTTGCTGTCAACTGTCAGGTATCCCCTGTACCTCTCCACAACGGCACGGACCAGGGCCAGCCCCATACCGGTGCCATGCCCTTTTTCCCGGGTGGTAAAATAGGGATCAAAGGCCTTTTGCAGTATTTCCTTGCTCATACCCTCCCCTGTATCCCTGACTTCCAGCATCAGATATTTTCCCGGGATCATTCCAGGGGCAGGCTTGGGTTCTGAATCCATTACATCCATATCCCCTCCCTGGATCGTCAACAGGCCGCCTGTCTTCTTCATGGCATGGAAGGCGTTGGTACCCAAATTCATCAACACCTGATGAACCTGGGTGGGATCAGCCTCGATCAAAGAGGTGGAGTTAAAATTGTTTTCTATCTCAATGGTGGATGGCAAAGAGGATCTAAGTAATTTTAATACCTCTGTCACCACCGGCAGAATCGGTATCAAATGCATTTTTTGATCTGTGTGCCTGCTAAAGGACAAAATCTGCCGAACCAGTTCAGCCGCCCGCCGGGCACCTTTCATTAGGTTGGTAAGATGGGCTTTTGCCTTTTCCGGATCATTGATATGGGTTTGGGCCAGGAGACAGAATCCATATATTCCAGACAAAATATTATTAAAATCATGGGCAATCCCACCTGCCAGATTACCGATGGCCTCATGCTTCTGGGCCTGGCGTAATTGGGCTTCCAGATGTCTTTGTTCGGTAATATCCCTTAAAAATTCAACAATTCCGGTTATTTCACCTGTTTTCATATTTTTAATCGGATAATTACTCAACTCAAGGGATCGAAGCCCAGGGCCGGACACGTATGGAATATCCAACACCTGTCTTTTGGCGCTGCCGGCGGCCGCACGATTGTCACCCAAACACATGTCACAATTGGTTTCCCTGTCAAAGTAGACCTCATAACACTTTTTTCCCGTGAAGGGTAATTTATCGGCATGCCAGGCTTCCATAACCGGATTTGCGTACCTTATGGTATAATCTGTATTCAAAATACTAAGCCCGTCCTGGATGCTGGAAAAAGTTGCTTCCAACAATTCCTTTTGATCGCTTATTTCCCGGGTTTTCCGACACTCCTCTGTCACATCCCGAAACACCAGGACCACCCCGGTAATTTTCCCATCTGCATCTACAATGGGTGCACCGGAATCTGCTATCTGATATTCCGTCCCCGTCTTTGATATCAGGGAAGTGTGATTGGCAAGACCTACAACCCGACCCGACAACATTACTTTTTCAACCGGATTTTCTACTTTTCTCCGGGTTTTAGAATGAATGATATGAAATACCCTGTCAATTTTTTTGCCCAGGGCATCCTTGGCCTTCCAGCCTGTGAGTGATTCGGCAACCGGGTTCATCCTGGTAATTTGCCCATCACAATCCGTGGCAATTACAGCATCGCCAATGGACTGAAGCGTTACATGGAGATTGGCCTCACTTTCCCTTCTCAACACCACATTGACTGCCAGAAAGATTACGAGCACCAAAAGAAGGATCATTGTCAGTCCCATACCCCAGATCTCAATCTTATAAGTCTGGTAAAGGGAAAAGGGTTTATTAATAGCAACGGCCGATGGCGGCAGAAAGGCTTCATCCAGCCCAAAGCGTGCCAAGGCCCGGTAATCAACCATTATTGAGTTGGGACACTCCAGAACCACGGTCGGAATCTTGCCGGTTTCCAGGATTTCAAGACAGAGCCGGGCTGCCACATTGCCCTGACCCCTTGAAGAATTCATATAGCCACCAATCACCCCGGTGCCCAGATAATGGTCTTCCATGGCATAGACCGGAGCAACAGAAGCCTTGCTGATCATCTGCCCGCTCTCTTCATGGGAATAATAAATATCCTTTGCATCCCGGTTGAAATTACACAAAAGTACTGCCTGGTCCGGGGACAATCCTGCCAGGCGATCCAATAGTTGCTGTGTTTCAAGCTCTTCCAGCCGGACCAGGTTCAGCATGGGTTCCAGACCGGCCAAGGCCGAATCCACCTCTGTCCGGATGGCCCGGGCCGTGGGGGTGGTCCCGGAAACTATGACAATATCCCTGACCTTTGGCTGAAGCTTACGAATCAGTCCAACCGTCTCCTTTGGGTCCATGGCCTGGACCACCCCTGTTATCTTCCCGTCAAAACCTTCCAGCATATCCGGGTGATAATTGTTGATACCACAGAAGACCACAGGAACAGGGAACAATCCCCTGTGATAGAGCGAAATAAAGGTGAGTGCATTGTTGTCGGTCACCACCAAGGCATCAAAATAATTGGGGGAATATTTTCGTGTAAGAAATGCGGCAAATGGAACCAGGATATCATTCAAAGGTATCCGCTTGGAATCCAGATATTCGGTAAAAACCTCTATATCCGGGCGATTTTTAAAAATTTCCCGAATGCCCTTGTCCTGTCCTTCGGTCCAGGTCAAGCCGTCATGATAGGAATGGAGAATCAGTATTTTCAGTTTTTTCTGATCCCCACCCATGGCATCGCAAATCAATGACCCCCATACCAAAATCAGGATTATGACGATTTGAAAATATCGCATAGCCAAAACTCCCATGCCAGGCTGAAAAATTTATACATGATTGTGTAAAAAGCAGCCTAGACACAATTTGCCGGCACCTCAATGAATTTTCTGACAAACCCGTTCCCATATATTATAGATCAAACTTTTTTAAAA
>DAOWDR010000377.1 GCA_030638935.1 Desulfobacteraceae bacterium
CATAGTGTAATCATTGCCAACAACGGTCAGGAGGCGGTTGATGCATTTGAAGACAAAGACTTTGACATTATCCTCATGGATGGTCAGATGCCGGTAATGGATGGACTGGAGGCTGCGAGAGCCATTCGGGATGTAGAAAAAAAATCCAAAACTGATAGAATTCCAATTATTGCAGTAACTGCCAATGCCATGAAGGGCGACCGCGAGCTCTTCTTAGCTGCCGGTATGGACGATTACATCACCAAACCACTAAAAATAAAGATTCTTGAGGAAGTGATGAAGCGGGTTATTGGTTGATTGGCAATTGGTTATGATTGCTATCATCCATGAGCATCCTGGCCCTGAGGGGCAGGCTTTGGAGTTACCCTAAAAAGGGGATTGGTATGCCTTTACTCCATTTTCCTCATCAATTTTGAATTTCATTCTTTAAAACTTTTTTAAAACAAGGCAAATTGAGTCCTGTCCAAAACCAACCGCTCTATCCATAGTCGCTGAAGCTCTCTATCTAAAAGGCGTTGACTTGATTTGACAGTGCTGAGGGATGCCCAGAATCCTAAGGTGAGTACTTGTATTCATTAGTCCGCTCCCATAATTTTTCTGTCATCGGGAAGACTATTATTAATAAGCCCAGTTTTTCCATTTTAATTCAGATATCTTATAGGCGGAGAAGAATTGTTTTTGATTTTCACGAAATTTTTGGAATGGGCTATAGATTTGTTTTTGTTGGGGTAGAGGCAGCTGCGGGGGGGAGGTCTGGAATGGATTTAAATGGTTCCGGGGTGCATGGACGCAGTATAGGGACCATTTACCTCGGAACCGGACACGGACGTCCGGTGAGAATGGAATGGAAGACCTTTCCCCTGCAGTTGCCGGAACGATGCCAAAGACGTCCATAAATTTTTTTAAAAAAGGGTCTTTAGATTGGGAATGGCTGTGTTGTTTGCCATGGTAAAAACCTATATGTTGTCGGGATTTGATTTGTACCACTGTTCTTAAATCATCCTGACTATGAAGGTTCGGGCCATTATTCAATCAGTGAATTGCATCCCATCCCGGACTCTCTTTTTCCCAGACCTGCTTGACAATTCCTGTCCTGGGATATTAAGTTGATTGAAAACGGGTTGTGGATCAGGAGGCATTTTGAAAATTTCCATACGTTGGGCTGTGATCATCGGGTGTATTGTTCTTGTCTGGGGAACCCAGCTGATTATCACCCCTTTTTCGTTTTTTTCAGCAAGAAAAGTCATGTTGGGCCATACTAAGGATATTATGCAGAATATCCTGGACCTGACCCTGGAAGAAACCAGAAATTTTTTTTCAATTGCCCGGGGCGCTGCCCATCTGACCAAACGACTCATCTCATCCCAGGTTGTGAATGCGGACAAGGATCAGATTGAAAAGCTGGAATTGTATTTTCTTGATCAGCTTGAGATTTATCCCCAGTTTGCCGGCATCTATTTTGCGACTCCCCAGGGGGATTTTTATTATGTAAACCGGGATTCATCTTCCCCAAATAAAAGCTATCGCTCTAAGTTTATCAGCATGGGTAAAGAAGGCAGACATACCCGGTTGACCTGGCGGGACCAACAGATGAATCCCATTGACGAAAAAGAAGATCCCCTTGACACCTATGATCCAAGGAAGCGTCCCTGGTATAGGAAAGCAATAAAAGAAAAAAATATTATCTGGACAGATCCCTATGTGTTTTTTTCATCCCAGAAACCCGGTATTACCACTGCCGGGCCAATATATAAAGCCGATGGCTCTTTGGTTGGTGTGGTGGGGGTGGATATAGAACTGGATGTGCTGTCCAGGTTTATTGGTAAACTGCGGGTGGGAAAGACCGGCATGGCTTTTATAATAAACCAGGACAAGAATGTGATTGCCTTTCCCGACGTGGAACAGCTCATATACAAGGGGGAAAGCAAGAACCAGAAGATAAGATTGCCCAAACTCAATGAACTGGATAATCCCCTTTGCGGCCTGGCCTTTAACGCCATAAAAGAGGCTGCCATAAAAAAGGGGGCCGTAAAATCGGAAAAAGTAGAACTTCCCCGTGACCGGGACCCGGCCTTTGCCGTATTTGAGTCAGAGGGGGAAAAATACCATACCATGTTCACCCGGGTGGAGGCATCCACCATATCCTGGATGATCGGTGTATATATCCCTGAAGCGGATTATTTCGGGGAAATAAATGCCAACCGAAATATGACCCTGCTTGTAACCCTGGTGGTTTCCGTGCTGGCCACCATTGGCGGGCTGATGGTGGCCGGCCGGATCATCCGACCCATCTCAGACCTTGACCGTGAAGCCCGGCATATTAAAGACAATGATTATTCCTCCCTTCCAAGGATAAAAACAGCCTTTGGTCAAATACAGCGGACGGCAGATACCTTTTATGATATGAAAAATGCGGTCATAGCCTATAAAAAAGAGCTGGAAAAAACAGAGAAAATTCATCGGGCCATTACAGATACAGCCAACGAGGCCATTTTCATGGTGGATGATAAAGGGATTATTTCCTATTGGAATGCAGCCGCCACGATCCTTTTCGGCTATGATACTAAACAGGCCGTTGGAAAAAATATTTTCGATCTTGCACCCTTTGGCAGGGATCTGGATTCCCAAGACCTGACCTTGTATTCCATATTCAGCAACAGGCAGAATAACCACTCTTTAAAGATGGTTGAGCTGAAGGTCATTACAAGGGAGGGCCGGAAGATTCCGGTTGAATTGTCCATGGTTGGAATAAATATCCAGGACTCCGGGTATGCCATCTCAGTGATCCGTGATATTTCCGAGAGAAAGAAGAGCGAAAAAGAAAAACTGGCCATCTGGAAGCAATTGCAGCAGGCCAGTAAAATGGAGGCCATCGGCACCCTTGCCGGTGGTATAGCCCATGATTTTAATAATATATTATCCGGAATTATCGGGTATGCGGAATTGCTTAGGGTTGCATTGAAGGCAGACAGTGAACTTAAGACCCATGTGGATTCAATTACCATGGCAGGGGATCGGGCAAGGGATCTGGTCCGGCAGATTCTGGCATTTAGTTTTCAGAATGTCTATGAACTCAAACCCTTGAAAGTACAATCCATTGTAAATGAGGCCTGCAACCTCTTAACATCCTCCCTTCCGGTTTCCGTAAAGATTACCCGGAACATTGATGAAAATTGTCGCCCGGTTCTAGGAGATGCCACCCAGATTCACCAGGTTGCCCTGAACCTTATGACCAATGCATTCCATGCCATGGAAGAAAAAGGC
Organism: Desulfobacteraceae bacterium; assembly: GCA_030638935.1. GTDB lineage: Bacteria > Desulfobacterota > Desulfobacteria > Desulfobacterales > Desulfobacteraceae > NBML01. The sequence goes on from DAOWDR010000377.1 coordinate 3,265, forward strand.
GGCATCCTTTCCATTGATCTTAAGGAGGTTGAGCTGTCAGGGGAAGAGCTGCTTAACGATCTGGAACTGGGATGCGGGCATTATTTGTGTTACTCGGTTGTTGATACCGGAGTGGGGATCAATAGTCAGGTCATGGAAAAGATTTTTGATCCCTATTTTACGACCAAAGCCCAGGGCAAGGGAACCGGTCTCGGGCTTGCTGTGATTAAAGGCATTGTTCAAAGCCATGGCGGGGGGATACATGTGGAGAGCAAGCCTGGCCAGGGCAGCCGGTTTAGAATTTTTTTGCCCTTGATTGAGGCAGGCCGGGAGTCCCTTGGGGAGGCCCCGGGCATGGCCGGGCATACCCTAATTCAAAAGGGCAGCGAGCATATTCTTTTGGTGGACGACCAAAAAGAGGTGATTTGGATCCAGCGGCAGATTCTGGAAGTTCTCGGGTATAGGGTGACAAGCCGGCTTTCGGGCAAAGAAGCCCTTGAAACATTTGCTGCCTCGCCTTTGACCTTTGACATGGTCATCACGGATATGAGCATGCCCGTAATGACAGGGGATATACTGGCCAAAGAGCTTTTTGCCATTCAACCGGATATCCCGGTGATTCTATTAACCGGTTACCATGAAGGAATGAACCGGGACAAGGCCAGGTCCCTGGGAATTAAAGATCTATTGATGAAGCCGGTAAAGCTTAAGGAGTTTTCTGTCGCCATCCGGGAGATTCTGGACAATCAGGTTTGATTCTTTTTTGTTATCCTTGGCGACTTTAAAAACCCCATGAAATATTGACTTTTTTTGGGGTTTTTCGTATTTGTCGGCAGGGAATTAAATATAGGATTGAGAGAACAGGTAAACAAAGGAGATTTTATGAGAGCGTTGCAGTCACTTCGTATTAAATTGATGATAGGTTTTTTGATGATTGCCTCCATTACAGCCATTGTGAGTCTGGTAAGCTACAATGGGATGAAAAATCTGGAAAATAAATTTAGGATTGTCATAGAATCCGCTCCCCTGATAGAATCTGCCGTGAACATGAAGTTAACCGTGGGTCAGGATATCATTGCTGTAATGAAATTAATGGCTGCCCTTGATACGGAAGAACTGGACATTATCTGGAAAGAGCATGAAGCCTCCATCGACCGGTTTGATTTGTACAAAAACGGCATCCTTAAAGGGGCTAAGCTGAAATCCAAGACTATTTTTCCTGCAAAGGATGAAAAGCTGCGGAAGATTGTCCTGGAAACAGGGATCTTCCATGAAAAAGAGTTTAGGCCCAGTTTTAAGATAGCCTATGAACAGATGAGCAAACAATTATCTGCGGAATCCTATGATTATGATATCCTGGATACAATTGACGAGAAAATTATTGAAATTGGTACAGCTCTTACCAAACAGCTGGATCAGGTCATTGGGATTTCCGAGGGATTGATCCTCCAGGCGGAAAATGATGTCCAGGCAGAAAAAGCCCGTGCCAGCACCTTGTTGCTGGTTGCCACATTGATGGGTATTGCCGCAGCCGTATTTTTAGGTATCATCATCTCCGGAAAGGTGACAGGTCCGGTGAAAAAGGCAGCGGATTTTACCCATACAATTGCCCAGGGGGACTTTACCCATTCCCTTGAAATTGATCAGCAGGATGAAGTAGGTTCCATGGTAAAGGCCATGAACCGTATGGTAAAAGGGATTGCCAAGGTGTTTAAGGATATATTGTCGGGCGTCACCACTTTAAATGAAACCTCTTCGGACCTGTCCACGATTTCCCGGCAACTCAAATTAGGGGCAGAGGATATGTCCCAACGATCCGAATCTGTGGCAAAGGGTGCCCATGTCATGAGTGACAAGATCACGGCGGTGTCGGAAAGTTCGGAATTGTCCTCAGCCAATTTGGATACGGTGTCTGCGGCCATGGAGGAGATGAATGCCACGGTAAATGAAATCTCAAAGAATACCAGTGAGGCAAGATCCATAACCCAGACTGCAGTGGCCACGGCTGAACATGCTTCCGTAACCGTGAACGAGCTGGGGACGGATGCACGGGAAATCGGCCAGGTAACCGAAGTGATTTCAAAAATATCCGGTCAGACCAACCTTTTGGCACTGAATGCTACCATTGAAGCCGCACGGGCAGGGGAGGCCGGTAAAGGGTTTGCCGTGGTGGCCAGTGAGATCAAGGACCTGGCCCAGCAAACAGCAGAAGCCGCAGCCAGTATCGCTGAAAAAATTAATAGAATTCAACAGTCTTCCCAGGGAACCGTGGATGAAATCGGACAGATATCCGGAGTGATCAATGAAGTTGAGGCCATTGTCTCTTCTATTGCCGGGGCCATTGAGGAGCAGTCCATCACTTCAAGGGAGATTGCCCAGAATATTGCCCAGGCAGCCCAGGGTATCCATGAAACCAATGATAATATTGCAGAATCCTCGGAAGCATCTTCCAAAATAGCCCGGGATATAGCCAGTGTAAATAAAAATGCAAAAAAGGTGACCGACTCCAGCCGGGATGTCAGTGATAATGTGCTCAAACTAACTGATTTTGCAACAAGCCTGCAGCAGGTGTTAAGTCGGTTTAAGCTCTAAGTGGGTTTGGATTTTTTTAGCAAAACAGGAGGATAGATGCCAGCTTTGATTGGGTTTTATCTTTTTTTTCCGGTGATTGTGATCCGGAGGTTGAGGATATTAATTCCTATGAGAATATGTTTAACAAGTCCACGGTCAAAGGGTTATCAATGGCCTTCCCTTTGTCCCTGGGCATCAGTTTTGCCCATATTGTTAAAGCCCTTATGGGATAACCACCACAGTTCCGGGTTAGAATCTGCCTTTTTTTATGAAAATTAATCAATGGAAATATCGGGTCATATTTGGTATTTCATAGCCTTAAAATCGGGAACAATACTTAAGGTAAATGATGATAGATATTTTAGAATTCACATTGGAGCGGCTGATCAAGACCTTTGACAAGGATTTTGGGAAAGGCCGATTCCATGCCCGGGCTCTTTTCAGGGATATTTTTAAACAGGGAAATAAAAATTTTCTCTTGAGTCCGGAATTTCTGGATTCCCCGAAGTTTGCCAGGGCCTTGGAAGGAAAAGTGTCAGTTGCTCCGGGTGATGTGGTTAAAACCTTTGACGAGGGGGAACTGACCAAGTTTATCACCCGATTGTGGGACGGCCTTGAAATTGAATCGGTTGTCATTCCCATGACCCGGCATAATACTCTTTGTGTATCCAGTCAGGTGGGGTGCAAAATGGGGTGTAAATTTTGTGAAACCGGCCGCATGGGGTTTAAACGAAACCTGAGTATTTCCGAGATTGTAGGCCAGGTCTACAATGCCCGGCATTATTTGGGAAAAGATATTAAAAACATCGTGTTCATGGGCATGGGCGAACCCCTGGATAATTTTGACAATCTTATGGGGGCCATCCTGGTCATGAACGAACAGCAGGGCTTTGACATTGCCCTGCGCCATATGACCCTTTCCACCGTGGGCCTGGTCCCGGGCATTGAGAAACTGGGTAAAATGAAAATGCCGGGTCTTCGCCTGGCCATTTCCATTAATGCCCCCGATGATGTGATTCGTTCCCAGCTCATGCCTGTGAACAAGCGATTCCCCCTGGCAGCTCTGAAAAAGAGCCTGGAGGATTTCCCCCTGCCCAAACGGGGGATATTTTTATTTGAATATATTTTAATCAAAGGGTTCAATGATTCTTTGGCCCATGCCGATATGCTGGCTGATTTTATCACCCCCCTGCCGGTGCGGCTCAATTTGATCGCATATAATCCTGTAAAAGGTCTTGATTTACAAAGCCCCTGTGATGGGGATATGCATTCTTTTGCCGATCTTTTGTCGGCAAAGGGAATAATGGTCATTAAGCGCTGGAGCCGGGGCCGGTCGGTTGCCGCCGGGTGCGGCCAGTTGGGAAAACATATATGATCAACCCTTTAGATCACGATTTTTTCTCCAACTTTCACATCCACATAGGTGTCGCCAAAGGCCTGTTTGAATTGATCAATACTCCAGTCGGAACTGTCATGGGGGGACAGGGCAATAATTTTAGGGGACACTTTTTTGATTGCCGCAATGGCTTTTTTTACATCTGATTCCCGGATGCTGACCCAGGGAGGCCTGTCAGATCCGACAATCCGTTGAATATTGATTGGGCCGATCATGATTCTTCCGCCGTTGACCGGATAATGCAGGCCGCCGATAATCGCATATATGGGTTCGTCAAACAGAGCCTGGGTTCGTTGGATGATGCGTTCAATGGTCTGGTGGCCGCAACCAATGATCAGGACGATTCCTTTGCCTGCAACATTAATAGCAAGTGAGTTTTCTGGAGTGTTGCCCATGAGAAACAAATATCGCGGAATGACGCCTATACTGACGATTCCTTTTTTCAAGACTGCCGGGTCTTCAATTACCCGAGTCTCAGGACCCGGGTTCCATGGAGAGGCCAGGATACCGACCGGCGAATAAACCGGAAGATTCTGCAAGGACACATGGCCCTGGGATAAACTGAATGTTTTTTCTTTTTGTTCCCTCATTCCCCCAACATGGTCTAAATGTGGATGGCTGATAAAAATCATATCAATATCGGATTCAGAAATACCAAGGGCTTTCATGTTGTGAAGCAGGGGGGATGGATGTTCTTTTTTTTTGTTAAACCCGACATCCAGCAAGATTTTGGTATCATCGGCAAAGATTAGATAGGAAACACCGGGTTCTGTTTTTAAATTCGGGTTATCCGTATAATAATCAATGAGAGGAAGGATTGAGAGTTCTTTGACGGTCCCGGGCGACGATAATTTATTGATTTTTATGGCGGAAACCTGGGCATCTGCTCTTTGTTTCCCCTTTTTTAACTGTAAAATTTTCTTTGTAAAAATCAGTGCAAGAATTGCGATCAGACCCAAAAAAATGTATAGCAGAATCATATCATTTCCTTTGCTGGTTCCCAGCAGGCTTGACTTTATCGTGGATTGTTAGAGTCCTATGACCCATTAGTAAATCTAAATTGGTTTGTCAATTGGTAAAAATCCTTAATTTTTTTATTTTAACCATATTTTATAGTTTCTTTCCAACTTGACAGAAAAGACAATCTATGAATAATCTGCCCCAGTATATGACTAACCCTAATGTGGAAACCCCATGAATTATTCAGAAGATAAAAGCAAGGCTGGTGAATATTTAAGACTGGCATTGGGCTATCTTGCAAAGTATAACCAGCCGGCAAGTCCGGTCAATTATACGGTCTGGTATGAGTATGTGTCAGGCAAGAACCCCAAGCTTAAAAAAGCCGTTGATTCCTCAATTGAATCCGCCATCCCCTTAACCGGCGAGAAGATGGAAGGTTTGTACCAGAAATTTGTGGCAGACGGGGACAGGATAGTTATCAGCAAGTTATTGACCAAGATTAATCTTATGCTCAGGGAAATCACAGGCCATGTGCTGGAGACCGAGGGGGATCTTTCCGGTAGTGGAAGCACCCTTAGGGGGTTGTCGGAGAAGATCCGTGATATCCGGGATTACGAGGGGATTAAACATATTGTTGATCTTATGATTGTGGAGACCAAGTCCCTCATAAAATCCGGATCCAAGCTCCAGAAACGGATGAAGATCTCTTCGGC
>DAOWDR010000046.1 GCA_030638935.1 Desulfobacteraceae bacterium
AAAGTTGACCGGGGGGCCCTTGTTCAAATACAAAAAAAAAAGAACAAACTTATTGCCACCCATTCCACTGGGGTGAGAGGGGTCTCCCTGCTTAAAGATATTCAGATTGATGACGCTCTGCCCTGGATTTCAGAACAGATCAAAGCTGGTGAAACCTTGATATTCGGCAGGCTCCCCGACGACCTGCCCAAAGAAGCCGTCATTGACACTCATTTTATTATCCGGGAAGGCCTTTTGTCAAATTTCATGGCGCCCCTTAAGGTGGAAGGTCAATTGATCGGGTCCATCGCATTTGGTTCATTTTCCAGACATGTCCAATGGTCCATGGACATAATCGGACGACTGAGACTGGTGGGGGAAGTTTTTGCCAATGCCATTTTGAGACAAAAAAATACTGAAAAAAACAGAAAACTCCAGGAACAGCTCAGGCAAACCCAGAAACTGGAGGCCATCGGAACCCTGGCCGGGGGTATTGCCCATGATTTTAATAATATTCTTTTCACCATCTTCGGTTTTACCGAACTGTCCCAGATAGGTTTGAAAAATGGGGAAGAGATTGACGGTCACCTGGAAAAAATTATGGAAGCCGGCATAAGGGCAAAGGGCCTGGTTAACCACCTTTTAACCTTCAGCAGAAAAACCGTGATAACAAGAGAGCCCATTGAATTGCTGCCCCTTATCAAAGAGTCTGTAAAGTTCATACGGGCATCTCTCCCCACAACCATTGAAATCAAAAAAAATATCAAGCCTGTCAAAAGCAGGATAAAAGCCGACCCCACCCAGATACACCAGGTGTTGATGAATATTTTTACCAATGCCGGGCATGCCATGAAAAAAAAGGGTGGTATTCTCACTGTCGGGTTTGAAGAATGTGTTGTGGAATCCGCTGATCAGGTATTATTTAAAGATATTAAAAAAGGAATTTATAATAAAATAACCATCTATGATACCGGACACGGTATACCAAAAGACATCAAGGATAAAATTTTTGACCCGTTTTTTACCACCAAAAAACCCGGAGAAGGGACAGGAATAGGACTATCCACCGTCCATGGAATCATAAAAGACATGGGCGGTTCAATTACTGTCTACAGTGAGGAGGGCAAAGGGACAAGTTTTCATATTCTTTTGCCAATCTGCAATGCAGAAGAATCCTTACTCTTTGATGAAAATTTTGTACCCCAAAGGGGCAGCGGAACCATTTTAATAGTTGATGATGAAAAAAATATCCTTTTGCTTTCCAAGGGATTGCTTGAAAATCTTGGATATACCGTTGTCCTTTCAAAGGACGGGATCCAGGCACTTGAACGTTTCAGGCAAAACCCTAAGGGTTTTGACCTTGTGATCACAGATCTGACCATGCCCAGCATGACCGGACTTGATCTTGCTAAACACTTAAAAAAAGTTCGTCCTGACATCCCGATTATTCTGTGTACAGGCTTCAGTAATCAACTCAAGAAAGATGATTTTGCCAGGGCAGGGATCAGTGCCATACTCATGAAACCGGTTATGTGCAAAGATCTTGCCCAAGCAATTGAAAATATTTTAGACAAATAGCATACCAATAACAAGAAACCTGGAGGGATCATGTTTAAAAAAAGAAAACTGGGGACACGGATACTTTTTCCGGTTATAAGCATCACAATGATTTTTTCGATAGTTCTGTTTTCCCTTGGAAATTCTGTGATTAAAAAAATGATCTATTCAAACCTGAACACAATAATTGATTCAAAAATTGTGGATATCAACACCAGTATTGAACGGGTATCCGGGGAGATGCTGTCACAGGCAGCTATGTTCAGCCGGGCGGATGCGGTTCAAAATGCCTATGGCACAGCCTATGCAGGTGATATTTCAAATGAAGCAGACCCAAAAATGGAAGATGCCAGAAAAGAGTTGAGAAACTTTTTTGCCTCCTTGGAAGAAGGATATAAAGATGTGTTGAAGGGGAATAATTTTAGAATTCATTTCCACCTGCCGCCGGCCCGGAGTCTTTTGCGCCTATGGAAAACAAAGCAGAATAAAAGTGATGATCTAAGGTCGTTTAGGGACACGATCCTTACGATCGGCAAAGGCAGTCA
>DAOWDR010000168.1 GCA_030638935.1 Desulfobacteraceae bacterium
CAAAACTCTTCATCTGTTTGAAACCCAAACCCGATTTCGGGATTTAAGCCTTGAAGCAATTAACCTTGGATTTGATCTTGAACCGGTTAACGCTGCTCAATGGCATTCGCTTTCAATGCAATTATTTACAGAGAATCCAATAGGACACCCTTTGGCAGATTATTTAAATGCCTTTGATACCAAAATAGTAGAACTGATGACATTAATGAGTGAGCACCCGTTTAAACTTTCATGTAAAAAGACAAATGATCTTTTATCTTCCATGGGAATCTCTGAGATTGAGGTTGCAGGTGATGTACTCAAAGAATGTATTGCAGCACTTCAAGAGGCAAAAATCATTCCCATAATCCACGACAGGGTTGACGCCGGATATTGAGAATGGTAAAAATATAAAAGACAAAAATCAACAAAAAGGGAAACACATCTCATTCGAAAACTGTATACAGCGTATAATCAGCTTCATTTCATTGTGTTAAAGAATTTATTCTCTTTAAAGAAAGTTTTCTCATTTGTATTGTTCTGTTTTATTTTTTTTGGAATTACAGGATTTGCAGCCACAGGATTTTGTACAGATGCAGATCAGTATGAGAGCCCTTTAACCATGACCAGAGCTGTTGAGATTGCCCTCACCAACAGTCCAAAACCTGAACAGGCAGTCCAGGCAATTCTGGCTGCTGAAAACCGGTATAAAAAATCTAAAGCTGCACTCTATCCCACCTTGGGACTCACAGGATCAATCAGTGTCGGGAAATTAAATTACAACAAATACGACACAGCTTCCCTGGAATATATGAGGGTGAAGAGAGGATCTCAGATAGGTCTGGGCGCCAGGTATACTTTGTATGACGGATTTTTTACTAAATTTTCATCTCTTGTCTCTCTTAATCAACTGGAATCTGAAAAATTAAACAGCGAAGATGTGAGCAGGCTTTTGGCAGAAGCGGTCAAAATATCCTACAACAGCGTTCTTTTGGCGGCTAAAGAAATTGAAATCAACCAAAATGATCTGGCTTTTCAGGAAAGGATGCTCCATGATAGCCGGTTAAAAAGAGCAGCAGATCTGGTGGCTGAACCCAATGTACTCAATTTCCTGCTCAGGCGAAATCAGGCCCGGCGAAACCTTTTAGCCAAAAAATATGATTTTGGCATTCAACAAACCATTCTGGCCAAAGTAATGGGTATGCCCGACGCTTTTTTCAGCAAACAAATCCAATTTGCCCCTTCCCATTTTGATCAAATCAATACCCTTAACCTTGCACCTGTGGACACCTGTCTTTCAGCAGCCAAAAAGCAGCGACCAGATCTTCTATCCTTAAAAGCGTCCCAAAAGGCAGCAACCTATACGGTTAAGACCGAAAAAAGTAAATATGCCCCCACTGTGGCTCTGGTTGGAAATGCAGGATATCATGAGAATAAAACCTATTATAAAAAATATAGCGACACCTCTTCAGGCTATTACCAATACGAAGGCATGGTACAGTTTTCCTGGGATCTTTATGATGCCGGCAGTCGCCGATATGGGGTTTTAGCAGCAAGTGCCGATGTTAAGAAAATTAAAAACCAGATTACTGAAAAATGGTTGACCATAGCCAGTGAAGTGAGGACTTCCCATGCACAGATTCTAAAAGCCCTGGAATTATACTTAATTTCCCTTGAGAATATTAAGATCCAAAAAAAACAGCGTGAATTGGTGATCGAACAATTCAGGGCTGGAGAAGTGGATCTATTGTTTTTGAACGAGGCCCAGCAGGAATTGGTAAAGCTGGAACAGGAGCTTGCTGTATCCGAGTTTTCTATTCTTTCCGGGATGGCTTCTCTTGAATCGGCATTGGGAGTCAGTTTGGGAAAAGACCCCCTTTTAACCCATAATCTGTGGTAAGCAAACGGATCTAAATAATGACAAAAAATAAAAATAAGAATTCAGGCAAAGAATCCGGCACTCTTTCTCCGGATGAGCTGGGCAAGCTGATCCGGATCACGGAACCCAAAGTCTATATCGCTTTAGGTATGGGAATTTTAATGGCAATCGTGGTGATCTGCTGGAGTATCCTTGGGTTTATTCCCCGCAAAGTTAATGGATTTGGAATACTGGTTCCTCCCGGTGGTGTCATGGATGTGGTGGCTCTGGGAAATGGTCAGTTGACCGAAATTGATATTGCTTCCGGTCAGAATGTCCGCAAGGGTCAGGTTATTGCAAGATTACGGATACCTGAGCTTGAAAATCAAAAACAAAGCGCTTTGGCTGAGCTTCGGGATGCTGAAATCTGGCTTCAAAAACGAACTGAATATTTTGACAGAACCATAGATATTCAGGAAAAAAACAATACAGAACAAACTCGGTATCTCGCCTTTAGAAAACAATATTTGGCTGAATATTTTACTTTTTTAAAGGGTCATGTCAAACGCCTTGAAACCCTTAGAAAATCAGGATCTGTAACAGGCAAGCAACTGGAAGATACAAAGAGCTCAATGAATGCTACCCTTGCCCAGATCAACCAGTGCGAATTGGATATTGCCCAAATTAATGCCCAGATAATTGAAGCAAAAAGCCAGGCAGAACTGGAAATTATTAAAGCAGAAGAGCGGATTTCCAAAGTGATATTGGAGATTGAAAACCTTGACCGGAGCTTTAACACAATGACCAAGGTTATCAGCCCTTATAACGGAGTTGTAGTGGAAATGTCTGTCGAGCGTGGAGATTTTGTGGGTCCCGGATCTCCCATTGCTGTTTTAAAACCCATTGAATCCTTGCTGGAAGCGGTAATTCTGCTTCCGGTCCATAAAGGAAAAAAAATTAAACCCGGCATGATGGCCTATGTTTATCCTTCCACTGCCGGAAAAGAAGAATACGGGTGCATTTATGGACTGGTTGCCCATATTTCTGAATACCCGGCCACTAAAGAAGAATTTAAGCATATTGTAGGCAATTCCCAGATGATTGAAAATGCCCTTTCCCAGGGAGAACAGATGTTATGGGCAAAAATTGCATTACTAAGGGATACTGACTCTGTCAGTGGGTTCAAATGGTCTTCATCAAAGGGACCAGATCAAAAAATTGAGGCAGGCACCCTTTGTGATGCCCAGGTGGTTATTGATTATAACCGGCCTATTGATCTGATTTTTCCCAAATTTTCCGAAATATTTTCTTTAAAAGAATAAACAATCCCAAAGGGCTTTTATAATGTTCAAAAAAAGAAAACATGCCAGAACGCCGGTCAACCTTCAGATGGAGGCGGTTGAATGTGGTGCGGCAGCTCTGGGATCGATTCTGGCTTTTCATGGTCGATTTGAGCCCTTAAGTCAATTGCGGGAGGACTGCGGGGTCAACCGGGACGGTAGCAAAGCAGGGAATGTCATAAGAGCTGCCCAAAGACTTGGACTTCAGGCCCAGGGGTATAAACGGTCTGCACAAAGTCTGTTTCAGTCTGCTTCTCTGCCTGCCATTGTGTTCTGGAAGGGAATGCACTTTGTTGTGGTGGAAGGGACAAGAAAAGGTCGGGTATTTATCAATGATCCTGGCATGGGACGCTACCGGGTGACAGAAGAAGAATTTATTGACCATTATAACGGCATAGTACTGGAATTTACCCCGGGACCTGATTTTAAGAAGAAAGGTCGCCCCTATAGTTTTTTAAAAGCCCTTAAACGCAGGCTTTCCGGAGTTTGGGCACCAAGTATCCTGATATTGGCCTTGAGCATGATCCTGGTGTTACCAACACTTGCCGTACCTGTTTTCAGCAAGATATTTGTAGACCGAATATTGATTGAAGGGCTTTCAGAATGGGCCGTTCCCCTGCTGATTGGCATGGGTCTGACATTGTTTTTCATGGCTGTATTCTCATGGCTCCAGCAATTTTTTATTCTAAAACTTCAAACCAAATTGACCATTACCACCAATTCAACATTTATGTGGCACCTGTTGCGGCTGCCTTCAAGTTTTTTCTCCCAGCGGTATGCGCCTGAAATAACCTCCAGGTGCAGACTTAATGAAATGCTGGCAAATATTCTTTCCGGACAGTTTACAACAGCTATTCTAAACTTAGGTATGGCAATTTTCTATCTGGGGGTCATGTATTATTACGATGGACTGCTAACCTTGTTCGGGTTGCTTGTGGTCCTGGTCAATGTAGCAGTGGTAAGGATTTTAGCCCCCCACCGCCATGACGAATTCATGCGCATGGTCCAGGAGACGGGCAAAACCCAGGCCCTAATGCTGGGTGCTCTTCAATCCATTGATACAATCAAGTCCCAGGGCATGGAGCAGGATACTTTTTCTTTTTGGGCAGGCTGCCATGCAGGTGCGGTTAATGGTACGCAACGGCTTGGAGTCCTCACAACTCTCGGATCCATGACCCCGGTGGTAATGACCGGGATATATAACACCCTTATCCTGGGAGCTGGTGCCTTGCGAATTACACAGGGTGAGATGACCATTGGAGAATTAGTAGCCTTTCAGGTGCTGGCAAATATGATGGTAATTCCAGTGGGACAGCTTAGTGTTCTCGGTGGAACTATTCAGGATGCCTCAGCCTGCATGAAACGGCTGGATGATGTTCTGGATCACCAGGTGGAAACATCAGTGGAAGATCTTAATGTCAGCTTAGACACTATATTAACCGGGAATAAAAACCTGACCGGAAATTTGAAACTTGAGAATATAACATTTGGGTATAGTAAATTAGACCCGCCCTTGATAGAAAATTTTTCCCTGAACATCGAGCCGGGTGCCAGGGTAGCGCTGGTGGGCAGCTCAGGCAGCGGCAAATCAACCATTGCCAAAATTGCAGCAGGATTGTATCCTCCCTGGTCTGGGAAAGTTCTTTTGGACAATACTGAAAGAGATCAGATCCCTGATTTTGTCCTTAAAAATTGTGTTGCCATGGTGGATCAGAATATTTTCCTGTTTGAAGGCAGTTTTCGGGAAAACCTGACCCTGTGGGATAAATTTATCCGGGATGAAGACATTATCCAGGGCTGCAAAGATGCTGATATTTATGACACCATAATTCGCCGTCCCAACGGTCTTGACGGTCATCTAAGCGAAAACGGAACAAACCTTTCCGGTGGACAGCGTCAATGCCTTGAAATAGCCCGCACCCTTGTTAAAAACCCGGCCCTCCTGATTCTTGATGAGGCTTCAAACGCCCTTGATCCCATCCGGGAACATAAAATTGATATCAACATTAGGCAACGGGGTTGCTCCTGTTTGATTGTGGCACACAGGCTTTCAACCATCAGGGATGCAGATGAAATTATTGTCCTTGATCAGGGAAAAGTAGTCCAGCGCGGCACACATGATCAATTAATGGAAGAAGGGGGTCTTTACAAAACCCTGATCGTAACGGAAGCCCAATGAGAGGAATATCTGTCTTATGACCTATCGAAAACGACGGCTTGAAATCGACAGCCCGGATATAGCCTTTCTGGTGGAAGGCGGTGGTGGATGGGTCAAGGTTGAACCGTCACGGGATTCTGATTTTCCCAGGATTTCTAAGCAATTATTCCGGGTGAATCCCAACAGCCTGATTTTAGGTCCGGCAAAGGGATATCCCAAACCTTTAAGCGTATTTGTTGATCTTGAACCGGGTGCAACATTGATTCCTGTTGATTTAGACGACCTGTATGAGAATAATTCTTTTTGGTCTTCAAACGGTCCAAGACTGATTAACCGCATGGTGGCAGAGCTATCATTGCTGATAAACGAAACCCTTCCCAAGGCTCATGTCCAAAAAATTTTGACCCCGGACCAGTCATTTACTCTGGATAAGGGGGATACGGTATCTGGTTTAAAATTCCCTTTATGGGTCTGTTTAAAAGATGGTCAGGCATGTTACACAGATAATCCTGCATTACCGTCACTTAAAAAAGATTTGTTTTACCCGCTTACCCTGACCTCGTGGCTGGACATTGAAGCATCAACCAGGCTCCAATGTACCTCCACAAACTTTTTGTTTGAACAG
>DAOWDR010000213.1 GCA_030638935.1 Desulfobacteraceae bacterium
ACCTCTGTTTTTCAATGGAAACGCAAGGTTATTAAAAACCGTCATGGTGTCGTAGAGAACAGGAAATTGGAATACCTGGGCTATGTTGCGTTTTTCAGGCGGCAGACCCGTAACATCTTTGCCGTCGAACAATACCCGCCCTTTACTGGGGATGAGCAACCCGGAAATGATGTTCAGCAGCGTTGTTTTTCCGCAGCCTGACGGTCCAAGTAAGGCGTACGCCCCCCCATCATCCCAGATGTTGTCGATTAGCCTCAGGGCATAGTCGGATTCATCTTTAGGATTGGCGAGATAACTGTGTGCAATATTATCCAAAGTGATTTTTGCCATTTATATCTCCTATTATTTTTCAGGGGAACTATTATCCGGTGACAATATAAGTGATCCAACTTCTGAAAAAATAAACAGGTTGGCCGGATCCAGATAGACCATTATTTTTGAATCTATTTTCTGGGAATATACACCCACCTCTTGAACCACAAGTTTCGTATTTTCATGCCTAACATGGATAAATGTTTCAGAACCATTTATTTCTGCCAATTCAACAATGGTATCCAGCTGAACATTACTTTTATTTTGAGAATTCAGATACAGATGATTGGAACGTATGCCTGCCATATACTTGCCCGGGGACAAAGGGCTCAAATGGCCTTTTAAAGGGATACTTAGGTCTTCTCCAAGCCTTAATGCGGAATCATCAACACTGCATTGAAGCAGGTTAATGGGAGGGTCACTGAATACTTCCGCCACTTTTACAGAGGAAGGCCTATGAAAAACCTGTGAAGTAACTCCGGTTTGAATCATCCTTCCTTCATCAAGAACAACAATGTTTCCACCCAATTTTAAGGCTTCTGTAGGTTCAGTTGTAGTGTAAACAACTATGGCATCCCGTTCCTTGAAAATGTTCTGAAGGTCAATCTGTAATTCTTCCCTGAGTTTGTAATCAAGGTTAACCAGAGGTTCATCAAGGAGGAGAAGATTGGAATCCTTAACAAGGGCTCTGGCAATGGCACACCGCTGCTGTTGACCGCCTGAAAGCTCGGTGGGAATTCTGTCCAGCATTGATTCAAGATGAAGCATTTCCGCTACGTCTCTGACCCTGCGGTCAATTTTCTTTTTATCCATTCCGATAATTTTTAAGGGAGAGGCAATGTTTTCATAAATGGTGAAGGAAGGATAGTTGATGAATTGCTGGTATACCATGGAAATATTGCGCTTTCGAACAGAGAGGCCTGTTACATCTTCCCCATTTACAATTATCCTGCCCTGGTCGGGCCGGTCCAGGCCTGCCATAATTCGCAAAAGCGATGTCTTCCCGGCCAATGTTCTCCCAAGGAATATATTGGTGGACCCGGATTCAAAATCAATGGAGATGTCCTTTAAATAAACTTCTTCATTAATAGTCAGATTAATATTTTCGATTGAAATACTCATTTTGATCTCCGAGTTAACGTGAAAACCAATACTCTATATGTTCGAAAAATGACGTAACATGTATTAAAATCTTCCGCAAGTGAAAAAAAACGAATGTTTAACGAAAAATCTATAAAATTATATTTTCTTCAACTGAATCATATACCGGTCGGATTTTTCAAAGGGTAGTTGATAATGATCAGTTCTGATTTCAAATTGTGATTTGATTGCCTGGGTTATTTCATCCTGGGCCTGTTTCCCTTTAAGTGCATATATTTTCCCTTCAGGTTTGAGCAGTGGAAGGGCAAATTCGACAAATTTTTCAAGCCCGGCAAAGGCCCGGGACATGATTGCATCATAGGTTTTGGCATGGGAATCATCACGGGCCAGATCCTCCACCCGGGAATGAATGGCATCAATATTTTTCAGGCCCAAGGTCCGGATCACATGTTTTAAAAAATTGACCTTTTTTCTGGATGCATCCACCAGAACAAGCTCAAGGGAGGGATTAAGAATTTTCAAAGGGATGCCCGGAAATCCCCCGCCTGTCCCCATATCCATTATTCTTTTTTCCTGTCCCAGAAAGGGCTGAACCGCCAGGGCATCAATAAAATGCTTCTCAGCCATGGCCAAAGGGTCAACAATGGCAGTCAGGTTGATTTTTTTATTCCACAGGATCAACTCGGCCCCATGGGTAGCCATCAGGGATATCTGCTCATTATTAATATCCACTCCTATTTTCTCACTTCCCTGTTTCAGACGGTCACAAAATCCCTTCATACCGGGATTTGTTGAACAAGGAGATTTTAATAAACCCATTCTATAGTTCCTTAATTACCCAGCAGCAGGCTGGTATTTGTGTAGAAGGTTCCTGCCACCTCCAGATGAGTATAATCATTTCAATTTTTTATGTTAGAATCGGCCAAAGGGTCTAATAATGGCATCAATTCCCAGATCATCTTTTAATTTTTCTTTAGTGGGTTCAGCTTTTTCCTTCTTGGAATATACGCCTGTCCTCACGAGATACCAGGTGATTTTACTTGGGTTTATCAACTCAAGAACCCTTACTGCGTATCCGTTGTTCTCAAGTTTTTTTTCCATTTTCAAGGCATTCTCCCTAACCCGAAAGGCTCCAATCTGGAGTTCATAATTTTCAGAAATTTTAGTCGATGGGGAAGATTTTTTTTGAACCCCGTCCGTTTGGCCGTTTTCAAATGCAAGCCCTTCAAGCTGCTCCTTGGCATAGGTATGATTCGGCTCAATTAAAATGGCTTTTTCATAGGCCTGTTTTGCTTTTTTGAGTTGATTCATATTAGCATGCAAATCCCCTTTTAAACAAAGAGCCAGATAGAATTCAGGCGCAATCTCAAGGGTTTTGATAATATCTTTAAGGCCTTTTTCATAGTCTTTAAGCTCTGCTCTGCAGATGGCCCTGTTAAAATAGGCAAAATGATTGTCCGAAGATTGGGAGATTTCCTTATCATAATTTTCAATTGCTCTGGGATAATCTTTTTTATAATACCAGGCCACACCCAGGTTGCTGTATAATCCCTTTAAATTAGGTAAGATTTTTTTTGTCTGTTCAAAATCGTTTATGGCCTTATCATAAAGATTTAATCTCATATAGGCCACCCCACGATTTTTATATGCATCTGGATTCTGCGGAGCAATATCTATAAGCGCCGTAAAGGAATCAACAGCCTCCTGATTTTTGTTTTGTTTTAAAAAATTAACGCCATTTTCAAATAATTCTCTTTCTGATGCGGCAAAAGAAGTTGAACACAGCCAGAAGGCAATAACAATCATATAGACAATCTTTTTCAAACAGACACTCCAAAATTAAATATCAATTTACAGGGAATGATATTTTAATAAATGGAATGGGTAAATACAATAAAAAAGATAAAAAACAAAAATTTACAAGAAAGCCCAGCCCATGGAATGTCTTTAAATCTTCAACCTATAACAAATCCACAAAGCCATTAAGCACTTGACAAAGCAGGAAAAAAAGCATATATAGTCGCTTTTCATACGCTAATTTTAA
>DAOWDR010000369.1 GCA_030638935.1 Desulfobacteraceae bacterium
AAAAAAAGGATTTTTCTTTGATGTGGCAGTGCCGATGATCAGTCACTCCACGCCAAAAATTTCATCTGACCTTAAAAATAATCCAGTTATCATTGTTCCCTTTGATACCCGGGCCGGCAAATTTAATATTGAGGCTTCCATAATAACCATCGAAGAAGATCTTGCAAAGGACACCATGTCCGAAGTCCCTCCTCCCCCCGGTTACACCTCTGTTGCACAATTTGCAAAGGAAACAAGAATTGATTCCATCAAAATACGACGATTTCTTAAAACCGGTTTTTTATCCGGCACAAAAATCAGCAATCGCCAATGGCATATCCCCGAATCTGAATTTGAAAAAATTTTAGGTCCTCAAAAGGCTATGGCCAGAAAGAAAAAAAACAAAAAAGCACCTGCCGGGACATTGGAGGAATCCATCAGTATTGAAAATTTTTCCAAACTATCAGGTCTATCCTCTGCTAAGATCAAAGGCTTTCTTCGGAGCGGGTTTTTAAAAGGGTGTCTGGATACAAACAATATCTGGAGGGTAAAACAAGACGAGATATCAAAATTTAAAAAAAAGACCTGACCTATATCCCCATTTTTTCTCCTGACAGCATTGTTTCGCCTTAGTCTAACACAAAAATCTTTTGGTTGTATCTGCTTATTTTCAAGGCTTTTCTTCCCCTGGCATATTTTTTATCATTCTGTGGATAAAAATTGTTTGACAAAATAATTGCTTTAATTATAGTATCTTAAAAATAGACTGAGCGCTCGATCAGTTTTTTTTCGATATCCCGAGCAGAGAGCTGAACCTGTATATGCACAAATATATAGTTAACCCGTAAATATGAAGGAGGCAAAGGGTGGATTTTGACCTTACCAAAGAGCAGGAGATGATCCGTAAGGAAGTCAGAAAGTTTGCCCAGAAAGAGATAGCCCCCATTGCTGGAGAGCTTGACGAAAAAGAAGAATTTTCAGAAAAGCTTACCCGCAAAATGGGAGAGATCGGTCTTTTCGGCATGTTTGTTTCAGAAGAATATGAAGGCCAGGCAATGGATTATATATCCTATATCATTGCAGTTGAAGAAGTTGCCAGGATAGACGGTTCCCAGGCAGCCACCATTGCAGCCGGCAACTCCCTTGGGATCGGTCCGATCTACTATTTTGGAACCCAGGAGCAAAAACAAAAATACCTGCCAAAGCTATGCGCAGGAGAAGGATTATGGGGATTCGGACTCACCGAGCCTACGGCCGGGTCCGATGCCGGGGGCAGTAAAACCACGGCAGTCCTAGACGGAGATGAATGGGTGATCAACGGGTCCAAAATATTTATCACCAATGCAGCCTGTGATATGACCATGGGCGTTACGGTCCAGGCCATTACCGGAACCCGTGACAACGGTAAGCCGGAATACTCCTGTATCCTGGTCGAAGCAGGCACCCCGGGATTTAAAGCAATTCCCATGCACAAAAAAATGATGTGGCGGGCCTCCAATACGGCAGAACTCTATTTTGACGATGTGCGGGTCCCAAAATCAAATATCCTGGGCAAAAAAGGGGACGGCTTCCACCAGATGCTTTCCACCCTGGACGGGGGACGGCTCTCCATCGGCTCCATGGGTTTGGGCGGCGCCCAGGGCGCCTATGATCTGGCCCTTAAATATGCCAGGGAAAGAGAACAGTTTGGTCAGCCCATTTCCAAATTCCAGGCAATTTCCTTTAAGCTGGCCGATGCTGCCATGGAAATTGAATGTGCCAGAAACCTCCTCTATAAAGCCTGCTGGCTCAAAAGCAATCATCGCCCCTATGAAAAAGAAGCTGCCATGGGCAAACTTTATTGTTCTGAAGTCATGGGCCGGGTGGTGAACAATGCAGTCCAGATCCATGGGGGCTATGGCCTGATGAAAGAGTACAATGTGGAAAGATTTTACAGGGACCAGAAACTCCTTGATATAGGAGAAGGCACCTCGGAAGTCCAGCGCCTTGTTATTTCAAGACATATCGGCTGTTAAGCTGTTTTAATGGAGACAACTATGACCAACCAAGATCTTTTGCTGGTGGAAGAAAAAAACCAGGCAATGCTCCTGACCCTGAACCGGCCCCGTGTGATGAACTGCCTGAACTTTGACCTGCTGTATGCCCTAAGGGATAAAATCGATGACATCCAATACAGAACAGACATCAGGTGCGTCATCATAACAGGTGCCGAAGAAAAATCCTTTTGCGCCGGTGCAGATCTGAAGGAAAGGGCCAGCCTGACCCCGGATGAGGTGAAAAAATTTATCCTTACCATCCGCAATCTTTTAACTTCCATCCAGAACCTTCCCATGCCAATAATTTCAGCTGTCAATGGAATAGCCCTTGGAGGGGGAACCGAAGTTGCCCTGGCCTCGGATATCCGCATTGCCTCGGACAATGCATCCATGGGCCTTAC
>DAOWDR010000145.1 GCA_030638935.1 Desulfobacteraceae bacterium
TAATAAAGGAGCTATCATGAAAGCAAGAAAAATTGAAGACAACATTTACTGGATGGGATCAGTGGACTGGGATGCAAGGCTTTTTGATTCATTGATTCCCCTGCCGGATGGAACAAGTTACAATGCCTACCTGATCCGGGGCAGTGAAAAAACAATGCTCATTGATACTGTGGAACCCTCCGTGATCCATGAGTTGATGGCCCAGCTGGAAAGTGTTGAAAAGGTGGATTACATTGTCTGCCTCCATGCAGAACAGGACCACTCCGGGGGCATTCCCCAGGTTCTTTTGCGCTACCCAGATGCCAAAGTGGTTGTAACCCCCAAGGCAAAGGGAATACTCATGGATCTCATGACCATTCCTGAAAGCGCCTTCATGGTCGTAAAGGATGGCGAAGCCATCTGTCTTGGGGACAAAAATGTGGAGTTTATCCACACGCCCTGGGTCCATTGGCCGGAAACCATGGTGGCCTATCTCAGGGAAAATAAGATCTTGTTCAGCTGTGATTTTTTCGGGTCCCATCTGGCAACAACCGACCTTTATGGTGTTGATGAAGGACGCATTTATGAGGCAGCCAAACGCTATTATGCTGAAATAATGATGCCCTTTCGCAGTATCATTAAAAAAAATCTGGAAAAGCTTAAGCCCTATTCCATTGAGACCATAGCACCGAGCCATGGTCCCATTCATCCCAAACCCGCCATAATCATGGAAGCCCATGACCAATGGGTGAACTCGCCTCCCAAAAACCTTGTGGTATTGCCCTACGTCTCCATGCACAGCAGCACCCAGAAGATGGTTCACCACCTTATCGCCTCCCTTGTGGAAAAAGGGGTCAGCGTGGAACCGTTTAACCTGACGGTGACTGATATAGGCAAGCTTGCCATTGCCCTTGTGGATGCGGCCACCATCGTTGTTGGAACACCCACTGTACTGGCAGGTCCCCATCCCAATGTTGTCTATGCAGCCTGCCTGGCAAACGCCCTCCGTCCCAAGGCGAAGTTTCTCTCCATTATCGGTTCCTATGGCTGGGGAGGAAAGACAGTGGAGACTCTGGCCGGAATGATTTCCAACTTAAAAGTTGAAATTATCGAACCCCAACTCATCAAGGGGACACCCTCTGTTTCCGATTTTAAAGCCCTTGATGGCCTGGCTGAAACCATTGCCTTGAAACACAAAGAAAACGGTTTTATCTAATCCCGTGAGTAAGATAGGAAATAAGTATAAATAATTTATGGTTCAAGGTTGTTGTCAGGCTTTGAATCATAAATTTATTTGGGGTGCAAGAAACCAGACCGGGAACATTATTTTTTCCTGTTAAGTTTGCATTATTCATAAAGATCGTTTTGATAATAAAACGCACCAATAAACAATAAGATTCCAGCCGCTAGTCCAAACACCGGTAAAATCGTTAAAGCTTTATCAAGACCATATATGTCAGAAAGTTTGCCTATGACAATGGGTGCAAGGCTTGATCCAAGAAGATGCTGAATAATTATATTCAAGCTTAAAGAGACAGCACGAAGCCCGGGATGCACAACATCCTGGGTCACAGCCACTCCGGCAGGAACAAAAGCCACAGCACTTATACCAACAAGAATCATGACAAGGTATTGAACTTTTCCCTGTAAAAAAGTAAAGGCAACAAAAAGAAGAATTCCCGTGAGAACAGATGATATTGCAGGGAACAAAAGCCTGGCTTTTTTTTGTTTTTTCATCCACAGGTCTGTTAGAAAACCTCCAAGGGGCGCACCTATGATAGCAAGAATCATAATAGAGCTTGCTTTCATACTTGCCTTGTCTATGGCAAGATTATCAAATCTGTGAAAATATGTGGGCAGCCAGGTTAAAAGAGATGTGGTTACAAAAACATTTAATGCAAAGGCAAAGTTATTAAATAAAAGAGTTTTATTATGGGTAAACTGTTTTGCCATATCAATGAAACTCATTTTGCTTTCCACATGGTTTCCCGGTTGTGGGGCATTATTTTGATCTGTCTTTTGTGTATGGGTGAGTTCAATGGTTTTATAATCTTTAACAAAATAAAATATAATGGCGATGATAAGACCTGGAAAGGCCACAAGCCCGAATGCATGGCGCCAGCCAAAGTGGTGGGCTACAAAGCCTCCGATTCCAATACCAAGGGCAGAGCCAAGGGGGATTGATGCATTCCACAAGCCTAATATTCTTGCTCTTTTTTCCCTGGGGAAACTTGCAGAAAGCATGGCTGTCCCGCCGGGAGCATAACCGGCTTCACCAATGCCTATGGCTGTTCTGGCAATAAAAAGCTGGGAAAAATTTTTAGTAAATGCACAGGCAACAGTGGCAATACTCCAGAACACTGCCATTATGGAGATACTTTTTGTTCGGCTCCATCTGTCCACAAGAATAGAAACAGGAAAAGAGAAAATTAGAATAGACCAGTAAACAGCTGAGACCAGAAGACCGCATTGGGCATCGCTCATACCCATTTCCTGTCTTAGGAAAGGGAAAAGAGAAACAATGATCATGCGATCCATGTAATCAAACATGTAAAGCAGGAATAAAAGCCAGAAAATCGTCCAGGACTGTTTTTTATCCATTTTTTAAATACCTTTATTGTACCAACCGTGTTTGCGCACTGCTTTAAACATTGCAATACAATTTTCAGGATTAACTCCAGGATGCAGAGAGTTTGAAGAGCATATAACCAGACCTCCTCCCTTTGCTCCATCTTCAATTGCCTGTATGACTGCCTGTTCAACCTGCTCCGGGGTGCCGGAGGGTAAAAGGTCCACGCAGTCAATATTACCAAAAAGACATATTTTATCGCCGCAATACTCTTTTACCTTTTTTATAGTCATGCCTGCCTGGGGTTCAAGGGGATTGATCCCGTCGTAGCCTGTTTCAAGAAGAGTATCCATGAGAGGCCAGAGATTACCGTCGGAGTGTCTGATAACCTTAATACCTTTTTCATGGGCTTTTGCAACAATCTGACGATTATAATGATTTACAAAGGTTTGAAAATGTTCCAAAGATATCATGGGCATTTTAGTACTTGCAATATCATCTTCAATTACCAGCACATCAAGACCTGCATCAACCAACATATCGAGCTGGGCAAGGTTAAACTCCAGCATCATCTGTGCAACGGCATGGACAAAGTCAGGGTCATTATAGATATTCATCATGAGATTTGTCATGCCGATTAAACGCCAGGAACGGACAAAGGAACCGCGCATGAGCCAAAACAGGGCTTTGGTTCCCTTGAATCTGTCAACGGCAAGATCAAGAAGTCCCAGGTCTTCTTTTTTAGGAACCGGCGGCTTGTATGATTTAAATTCTTTAAAAGTTGTAATAGGGTGACCTAGGGGAACAGGAA
>DAOWDR010000284.1 GCA_030638935.1 Desulfobacteraceae bacterium
GGTTGCCTTAAATGATTTGATTTCGGCAAACGGGCTGGGCCGCCGGGCAACCATCTATATCGGCCAGAATCTAAGGATACCGGTACAGGGAGAAGTGATTATTCCTAAAAAATTAGCCCTTGCAAAACCAAAAAAATCGGTGAAAGCCCCCCTGCCCCCAAAGGCAGCACCCAAACAAATAACACCAACCCCGGCACCGGAAAAGAACCCTTTGAAAAAAGCTGTGCCAGTGCAGGAAGTTGCGGTTGTTCAACCCTTGCCGGACAGCCCGGAGCTTTTGGCAAAACCTGTTTCCCAGAAACCTGTGATCAATCTTGAGATTGTCACCAGTGATCTGAAAATTCGGGAAACCTTTACCCAATCAAACCAGCTGGTGGGGATTATCCGGGTGGCCCCGGAGGAAACCCTGGGCCACTATGCAGACTGGCTTCAAATCCCAACCCAGAAAATCCGCACCCTGAACCGGTTTCCCTTTGGCAAAACCATTTCCATTGATCAAAAGATCCAGATACCCCTGGCCCAAAAAGATAAGGAGATGTTTGAGGAACTCAGGTACGAATATCACAAGGAAATGGAAGAAGATTTTTTTGAATCTTTTTCCATTGCAGGCGTGGACACCTATGAAATAAAAAACGGGGACACTGTCTGGTCCCTGTGCCTCAATGAACTGGAAATTCCCCTATGGCTGCTGAAAAAATACAACCCTGTCATGGATTTTAACAAATTGCAGCCCCGGGAAAAAATATTATACCCCATTGTCAACAGCCTTCATGATTTCCAAATTTAATGACCAGATGCCAAATTATAAACCAGGCCGGATCAAATATCGGGGCCATGCTTTTTCTTTAAACCCCTGAACTGGTCATAGGACAACCCCAACAATGCGGCTGCCTTTTTCTGATTATATTGGCAGACCGACAGGGCCTCACAAAGCCTGTGGTATTCCAAGGCCCGAATTGATTCCTTCAAAGGTTTTTCAAAGAGATCTGCCATCATTTCCCCAAAAAAGTCCTTACCAGCCACCTCCTCACCGGATTGACCCTCTCCCTTGGCCCGGCTATGCGCACCTGAGACAGCAGGCCCGGGACCCGGCCCCAAACCTTTCCCATACCGGGATTGGAATGGGTCAAAGGAAATTTCTCCAATCCTGTGGGAGGGAGATTTATACACGGCCCTCTCAATAACATTCTTTAGTTCACGGATATTACCGGGCCAGGGATAGGCCTCAAGGGTTTTAACCGCACCGGAGGTGAGATGGGGCAGCTTTTCCCAGCCCAGCTCATAGGCCATTCTTCCGGCAAAATGGTTGGCCAGCAAAAGGATATCCTCTTTTCGATACCGCAGGGGAGGGGCATAAATCACCTCAAAGGAGAGCCGGTCTAAAAGGTCCTGCTTAAACCTGCCCAAAGATATCAGTTTGGACAGATCCACATTGGTGGCAGCAACGATTCTGACATCCACCTGCACAGGTCTGGATGATCCCACCCGCTCAAAAACCCCGTATTCCACCACCCGGAGAATTTTTTCCTGGACCTCCATGGGAATGGTACCAATTTCATCTAAAAAAAGGGTCCCATCGGCAGCCTGTTCAAACCGCCCCGCCTGCCGCACACCGGCACCGGTAAATGCCCCTTTTTCATACCCGAACAATTCAGACCCGATCAGGGTGGAGGTCAGGGCGGCACAATTCAGGGTAACCATGGGTTTTTGCCAGCGTTTGGATAAAAAATGAACCCGGGCTGCAGCAAGCTCCTTGCCCGTTCCCCGTTCTCCAAGAATCAAAACCGGGCGTTCTATTGGCGCCACCTGGGAAATCTGCTCCTGGAACTCAATAAATGCCTCGGACTGACCCAGGGCTTGGGACATGGAAACATTTCCCCCTGACCCGCCATCCTGACCTGTAAAATCCATACCACCTCCATGGATAATTTTTGATTGGAATTACTATAAAATGGTAATATTAACCAAACCCAGGTTAATATTACCACAAATCCATTCAATGGTCAAGAACATAAGTTGCTGAAATAACGGCATTCTTTGAATTTATTAGACCTGGCACGCTTTCTGCTATTATTGTTTCCATGTTCAACCAATAAAATAACAAGGGAGAAATATTATGGGAATTTTTACACGCTTTAGAGATATTGTTTCATCAAACATTAATGCCATGCTGGACCAGGCGGAAGATCCTGAAAAACTCATCAAACTCATGATCCGGGAGATGGAAGACACCCTCATCGAAATCAAGTCATCCTGCGCCAATACAATTGCCAGCCGGAAAAAAGTTCAGCGCCTCCTGGAAGAAACAAGGGAAAGACAATTCTTCTGGGAAGAAAAGGCAGAACTGGCAGTGACCAAGGGAAGGGATGACCTGGCCCGACAGGCCCTTTTGGAAAAAAGACGGTTTACCCAAAGGGTGGATGCCGTGGATGAGGAGTACACGGAATTAGGTGTGATTGTGGAGCAGTACCGGGATGATATCCAGGAACTTGAGAACAAACTCAAATCTGCCAGGGAAAAACAACGCATGCTGGTCCAGCGCCATATCCGGGCCAAACGAAAAAAGAAAGCCCAACAGGAAATCAGGCGGGTGGACTCTGCAGAGGTCATGCAAAAATTTGATGAAATCGAAACCAATATCGAACGTCTGGAAGCCGAGGCAGACCTGGTCAATTTCGGTCGCAAAACCACCCTTGAAGAGGAATTTGAAGGGTTGGCAGCCGACGACGAAATCGAACAGCAGCTCCACGATTTAAAATCCTCCCAATCCTCAAAAAATGATGGTACAAATGATGTATAAACCGCTTTATAAACATGGCCGCACACATCAGAGAGGAGTGACAATATCATGCATGGCGTAATCTTCGTAGCAATCTGTATTGGGGGGACCATCCTCCTGATCGCCACACTGGGATTAATTCTCATCGGCATTATCCGGGCTGCTAAAACCGGCGGCATCTCAAAAAAAGAAAGACAGGTCCATGCCGAGGAAACCAAGATGATCCAGGACATTTTCAATGGACTGTCAAAAATGGAAGACCGGATTGAAGCACTTGAAACCATTTTGATCGAACGTCAAAGAAAAGACATCTAAGAAGGAAAGGATAACAAAAAATGAGATACCATTATAAAAGAAAAGGCCGCACAGGTTTTGACCGATGCCGTAGCCGGTATGGACGCTTTAGGAACCAGGTGGATGTCATCACCTCCAGCAGCGGGGTATACCGTTCAAGGAGGGGCATCTTCATGGGGGTCTGCCGGGGCCTTGCCGAACACTTTAATTTTAGTGTATTCTGGCTGAGGACGATTGTTTTTTTCCTCTTTTTATTCACGGGATTCTGGCCCGTGGGGGTATTGTACATAGTTGCCGGGCTGATCCTGAAAATGGAACCTGTCATCCCCCTGGAAAATGAAAAAGATCAGGAATTTTATCAATCCTATACAAACTCCAGGGAATCTGCCATACAAAGGGTCAAACGTAAATTTGACAATATTGACCGCAGAATCCAGAGAATGGAACACACGGTTACCTCCCGGGAATTTGAGCTATAGATCCTTGCCTGCCCACCCAATGCCGTCGCAAAAATTTAATAACCCGATTGATATAAGTCAATCGGGTTATCATTTTTGGGACTGGAACCGGCTTTGTTTTCAATTACAAACTCACAATATTTGTTTCCTTGGGGTATGGTATTATTCAATCCATTTCTGTGAAAAATCAATTTCTCCGGCAGATAGGTATTAAAAATTGCATTATCGATTGAACACATTATTGATATTAATTCAGGAACTTTCAGATAAGTAAAAAGCTCATAAAACACACACCTTGTCACACGAAATTCATACCTGGTTTTACTTTGTTCGATGATCTCCATGGTATTTAGTTTTGTGCTTCCTTCCCTATTAGCTTTTTGTTGATATTTTATCAAATTTTCAAAACACCTGCCATCTTCAACTGTCCTAAAATTTGCCTGTTGTATGGCAAGCCCGGAAGTTAAAACCGTAGCCCGAATTAATTCAAATGCCTTTTTTTGCCCTATTTTCTTTGTTAATCGAATATATAACCATACTATGAAACCCGTAGAATCTATAAAATCTTCCGGCAAATCAAGTTCAATCTTTCTTTTGAATTTTTTAAAGGACAATTTTGATTTAATAATAAAGCCAATGGGATTATTAATATATCCTTTCAATACTCCTATTAGTATAAAAGGCATGGCCGGTTTTGCGATATTTTCGATATTTGTCTTTAATGCTTTCATCCTAGCACAACTCCTTTAATAATGGACATTTACCAAACAAAATGACCGGCTGCACCTCCTTGGACTGATCTGTTTATCAACAGCACCTACAAAAAACCAAGCAGATCCAGACCCTCCCTGAACAGGAGGAGTGATAGACCGCAGAGAGCCAACCCCAGACATTTCATGGTGTACACATAAACCCTGCCACTTAAAAATGATCTGGATCGGCCTATGATCAATGCCAGCACGACCTTTGATCCAACCAAAAACATATAAAAGCTTGCCACAAAAAAAATGGCCGCCCCTGTGTTCACCTCCATGGCCCGTGTCATGGTAGGTGCGCCCACGCTGATCCAGAACAGATAGGGGTGGGGGCTTAGGATATTAACCAGCACCCCCTTTGCCAGGGAGTTCGGGGCCTTGTTCCCCATATCCAGCACCACACCCGAGATGCGAATCCCTTTTACCCCCATGTAAAAGATTACCCCCCCGCCCAAAAGAGAAATCCCCCCCAGCACAGAATGGAAATCCGACAATTTCGATAAAACAAACAGGGTCACCAGCACAATGGGCAGATCACTGAAAAGAGGTGCAAGGGCCACCCGGATACCGGACCTGACGTCATGGGCAAGTGTTTCCGACACCACAAGGGCCAGCAGGGGGCCTGGAGCAATCCCGGCGGAAAAACCAAGCAAGCTGCCCATGACAAGAAAATGGATCATGATAGATACCTGTCAAAGGCCATTGCAAACCGCTCCGGAGAATTGGGGTCCATGGAAAAAAACAAAGAGGGCTCGATCAATTCCAATTCCATGAGATAAAAATCCTGATGAAACCTGACCATGTCCACCCGGGCATACAAGGGGATAGAACTGAGAGCGGATATGACCTGGTCTGCCCGGGCCTGCAATTTTTTTTCCGGGGTTTCAATCAGCCTGTTTTGCCCCCCATACTCTTCCTGGACCCTGAAATCATTCTCTTTGGGCTGTTTTAAAATTGTGTGACTCAATTGACCCCCAAAATAAAAAAGGGAAAATTCACCTTCTGCCACAACACTCTCCATGAATGGCTGAACCATCCATTCTCGATTTTCAAATCGGGAGGCAACACCATGGAAGGTATCTTCATCGGCATTGGCAGATATCAGAAAGGTATCCTTGGCAGAAGCGCTGACCCTGGGCTTGATAACAAGATCTTTTGACCCTGTATCCCAGGCCCGAACCTCCCGGAAAAACCCGGGGAACTGATCAACATCCAGTCCACGGCCCCAGAGGGTGGGAACAATGGAGATTCCTTTTTTTTCAAGATCCCTGAGATATGATTTATTCATATTCCATTTAACCAGGTCAATCTTATTTTCAAGCCGAACACCTGCGGCATCAATGGTTTCAAGCAAATTAGAAAAGGCCTCCAAATGGCATTGGTAATCCCAGGTAGACCGGATAACCACGGCATCATAGGCCTGCCAGTCAGTCCCGGTCCCATGCCAGGACAGGGTATTTACCTGCCAGCCCTTGTCTGCCAGGGGGCCGTAGACCATGGGATCATCACACTTGAGCCCGCCAATATCCCCCATTGTTAAAAATGCACATTTTTTCATTTCAATTAATTCCTGACTGCAATTATTTTCACGGGTCAGGCTGCTCTATGCGAGCCCTATTTCCCGTGGCATTTCTTAAATTTTTTTTTGCTCCCACACCAACAGGACTGGTTCCTGCCCCATACCACA
>DAOWDR010000065.1 GCA_030638935.1 Desulfobacteraceae bacterium
CGTTGTGGGCATCCTTATATTTATTTTTTCCCTACGAATTATCAAACCCATTAATGAGGCTGTGGAAGGGCTTAAGGATATTTCCGAAGGGGATGGGGATCTGACCAAGCGGTTAACGGTTTCAAGCAATGATGAAGTAGGGATTCTTTCCAAGGCATTTAACACCTTTATCGATAAGCTCCAGGCCATGATTTCAGATATAAGCCAGGGGGTGGACACCCTTTCTTCTTCCTCCACAGAGCTTTCATCCATTGCCGAGGAAATGTCTTCCAGCGCTGAACAAACATCTGAAAAATCCAATACCGTTTCCGCAGCAGCCGAAGAAATGACCGCTAATATGAATTCCGTGTCTGCTGCCATGGAACAGTCCAGCACCAATGTCAATACAGTGGCATCTGCCGCAGAAGAGATGAACTCCACCATAAATGAGATTGCCCGAAATGCTGAAAAAGCCAGGGAGATTTCAGTCAGTGCCGTGGAAAAAGTCAATGAATCCACAGGTAAGATGAATGAACTTGGAACTGCTGCCCAGGCCATAGGCCAGGTGGTGGAAACCATTACCGATATATCTGAACAGGTGAACCTCTTGTCCTTAAACGCCACCATTGAGGCGGCACGGGCAGGGGAGGCAGGCAAAGGGTTTGCCGTTGTGGCAAATGAGATAAAGGATCTTGCCAAACAGACCTCGGAGGCATCCATGGATATAAAGTCAAAGATAGATAATATCCAGGAAAGCTCCTCAGGTTCCCTGGCCGGGATGAATGAAATTTCCACGGTTATTTCCGAAGTCAACGATATAGTATCCACCATTGCCACGGCAGTGGAGGAGCAGTCCTCGGCCACAAGGGAGATTGCTGAAAATATCTCCCAGGCCTCCACCGGTATTGAAGAGGTGAACCAGAATGTGAGCCAGAGTTCCATTGTGGCCGACGAAATTACAAAAGATATCACCGATGTCAATCAGTCATCCAGTGAAATGGCTGACAGGAGCGGGCAGGTCAGTCTGAGTGCTGAAGACCTGTCCAAGCTGGCAGCCCAGCTTGACCAGATGGTGGGCAGGTTTAAGGTTTAATTATTGTACCAAAAATCTGTGGCCGGATCATCCCGGCCGCAGATATTGTTTTAATTGGTTCCTTTGTTTTTTTGAGCCGGTTGGGCTACACAACGGGAAATATGATTTTTACAATTGTTCCCTTGCCTGGTTCGCTTGAAATGGACAGGGCTCCATTATGGTTTGTCACAATTCCGTGAACAATGGAGAGGCCCATACCGGTGCCCTTGCCGATTTTTTTGGTGGTAAAATAAGGGTCAAAAATTTTTTCCATGGTGGATGTATCAATTCCATGGCCGGTATCACGGATGGTGAGCTGAATATAGGTGCCGGCCTCCATTTTTTTATATCCCTTAAAGTGTAGCGCCGGAAGGGATGTTTCCTTTAATTCCACTCCCAGGGTTCCTTCATTCCCTTCCATGGCATGGGCTGCATTTGTGCATAGATTTATCACCACCTGCTGGATCTGTGTGGGATTAGCCGTAATAGGGGGGATGGAGTCGGAGATGTCCGGCTGGATTTCAATGGTGCTGGGGATTGAGGCCCTGAGCAGTTGGATGGATTCATTTACCAGGGTGTTTATTCTTAAGGTTTCTTGGTTTACCCCGGTTTTCCGGCTGAAGCTCAAAAGCTGTTTAACCACCTCTTTTGCCCTTAGGGCAGCTGTATGTATCTCTTTCATCTGGGGCCAGGCCCGATGGTCTTTTGGGATGTCATCCAGTGAAAGCTCTAAATTTCCCATGATGATCCCGAGGATATTGTTAAAATCATGGGCAATTCCTCCGGCAAGGGTGCCGATTGCTTCCATTTTTCGGGATTGTCGAAGGGCTGTTTCCATTTCCTTTAATTTTGTGATGTCTGTGGCAATCTGCAACCTGACATACCTTTGGTCAATCCATCTGATGGCCCGGTCGTAATTGCTGTACCATTTACCTGTAATGGGGTTTTTGTCCTGCCATTCACAAACCCCGGCAGGTTTTCCGTTTTCATCCAATAACCGTTCATTGGTGCAGTGGGAGCATGGTGCCTTTTCTCCTCTGAATGCCTCCCAGCATTTTTGGCCGGTGAGATCACTTCCAAAGGCTTTTACCATATGTTGGTTCATGAAAATAATTTCGTGGGTTTTCATGTCTGCCACATATATGGTGGCATCAATACTGTCCAATACGGTCAAAAACATTTCATGGGAATTGAGCAGCTTTTTTCCTGTTTTTTTACGTTCACGGATTTCTGCCTGGAGCGCTTCATTGGCTTCAGACAGATCTTTGGTTCTTTTTTTTACAATGGTTTCCAGCTGTATTGCCCGGGATTGGGAAAGATAAATCAGCCAAAGAACCATTGTCATAAAAAGGCCGCCCAGACCCCAGACCCTTACACGGGTCATTATTGGCGGCCCGGCAACTTTAATTTTCCAACCAATTGCAAGGGTCCACAGGGAATCGGCCACTGCAATTGTTACTCTCTCAACACCCGGGGGAATGGCATTTTTCCCATGGAACACGCTGCCATTGGCATCTGCAAGAAAGATATCCATTTGATCCAGGGAAATGCCCTTAAATGCCTCCTTGATCAAACGGTCCACATCATAGACCCCAATGGCAAGACCTAAAAAGTTATCCTCTTTAAATATGGGAGACCTGACAACAATGCCGGTTCCTCCCTGGCGCAGATTAAAAGGGCCCTGTAATACCGGTTTTTTCAGATCAATTGCCTTTTTTGTAAATGGCCGGCGTTTGGGGTCTGAAAGCAGAACCATGGGATTTTTCAGGGTAATCTCATTGCCCTTGGGAGGGAAAACATAGGTCACCCTTGTCCTTGGGTCTGCATATTGAAGGGCCCGTATGGGAGGATTGAATTTGAGTATAAGGGCTGCAAAATGAGCAAAAGCTTGGGGTTGGGTATTTGGGTGTAAGATAAACAATGAGGTCAGAGATTCCAGGGCATTGAGCCGTGAAGAAACCGAATTTTGTATGCGATCCTTACATAGTTCAGTTATGGCATTAAGTTCAGCTGTTTTTTTTATCTGCCATATTTTAACCTGCCACTGGTCTGTGAGGAAAAGTCCGGTGATTCCCATGAGGGCAACGATAAATAATAAGGTCTTTTGCACAATGGACACCTTTTTTTGAAAAGGGCATATTCCATGGAATTGTTTGGCGATTGCCATCCTAGTTTGAATAGGAAAACTACTATTTTATTTTCCATGGCTATCAATGGAAATCAGCTTACAATACCTTCTGGTACATCACAAATTATTTTTTTATTCAGCTTCCATGGATTAGTTGTTTTTAATTTGAGTTGCCGCTGGTATACTGGTTGCTGTGGATGGAACCCTATATTTTAATTTTTTAAAAAATTATGAACAATTGATGATAACTAATTTTATTTTTGGCCGGCAGATATATCTCTGGCTGATTTTTTTTTGTCTCCAGGCGGCCATACCCTCCCTGTCAGAAGGATACAACTCCCAATACCAGAAATTTCAGGAAAAACTTATTGACCACCGTTCCCGTCTGAATCCTGAATTTAAAAAAATCAAACGCCAAAAGACCGGATATATTATTGTCCATACTTCGGAACTGGGACTTGATGCAACCCTGAGGGTGGTGTCCAAGGGAAAACAATTTCAAAGCGGATATAAAACGCCAGGGGGTCACGCCCATTATGTGATTGCCAGAAACGGGCGCACCTACCGGATTTTAGATAGAAAATACCGGGCAGATCATGCCGGTCGCTCCATGTGGAATGGCCGGACTAATATCAGTGATATTTCCCTGGGCATTGAATTGGTCGGATATCACGATGCTCCTATTACCTCGGCCCAATATCGGTCTGTGGGACTGCTTATCCGCATTTTAGAAAATGTTTACGGCCTTGATGACCGGGATGTGCTGACCCACAGCCAGGTGGCCTATGGAAAACCAAATCCCTGGTTTAAGAAAAATCACAGGGGCCGTAAACGATGTGCAAAAAATTTTGATCGTTCCAAAGCCGGGGTGGGACAAACCTGGAAATATGATCCGGATGTCAGGGCAGGAAGGCTTATGGCAGATCCCCTATTGGTCGGGGTATTTTATGGTTCTCCTCACAAGGAGAAAATCCCCTTGGCAGAACCCCTGGTTCCCGGATCAAATATTATATCAAAAACCAATTCTGCCTGGTCAATTGCAGGGGGGGATTACAACAGACAGACCACTGCCTATCTTTTACCCGACGGGCAAACACTTCCAGGGAATAAAATTGCCGGAACAATCGGGTGGGACCGTTTGCCGGTGAACACAAAAGTGTTGCTCAACCAGGATGCCGACCCGGGAGTGATTCAGATCCAGGCCCAGACCCCGGTCAAAACCATTTCCGAAAGCATAACAGCCTGGTCCCATGCAGGCCAGGCATATAGGGAGGATACCACCATTTATTTTCTGCCTTCGGGCCGGATTTATCCCGGCTCAAAGATTTCAGATTGGGATGATTTGCCTGTAAGGACCCGATTACTTTTGGGATATAAGGGGCCTTTCCAGATTACCAAGTCCCAAACCGCCTATAAAATAGCCGGCAACAAATATAAAGCTCCTGAAACTATTTATTATTTGCCGCCTGGAACGCTTGCCACGGGAGACAAAATGATTGATTTTACCCACCTGCCTAAGGGGGTCCAGGTTTTTCTGCCCATTTCTTCCAAATAGAACCAAAGGATTACAGGATAATGAAGAGGGCCTAATGGGAATAAAAAAGATCCTGGACCCCTTGAAAGCTGCGCTTCTTTAAAATGGCCAGCATGAGCAGAATCCTTGCCTTGGCCGGGTTGAGTTCGTCCGAGGCAATAAATTGATTCACATCATCATCCACTTCTATATTTCTATCCACGGTTCCAGTGGGAACCCGTGAGGAACGAACAATGAAGATTCCCCGGCTTGACATTTGGGCGGCTTTTTTAAGGGTGGCCTCATTCATGTTTCCGTTTCCGTCACCGGCTATGACAATACCTTTTGCGCCATTGGCCACGGAGCAATCAATCAGATCCGGTGGCATGTCGGCACAGGCATAGATGATATCCACCCGGGGCAGACAGCTAACCCCTTCAAGGGAAAATTCACTGAAAATTGTGTGTTGTCTGAAGGGGCCTCTAAAATACTGGATGCTACCATATATTACTGTGCCCATGAGTCCGTTTACCGGCGACAAAAAAGTTTCCACCGAGGTGGTATTGGTTTTGGTAAGGGAATGGGCGCCATGGATTCTATCATTCATGACCACCATCACCCCCCGTTCCCGGGATATGGGATCTGCTGCCACGGCCACGGCATTGTAGAGGTTTAGGGGGCCGTCTGCGCTTAAGGCTGTGAAAGGTCGCATGGCACCTGTCATGACAACAGGTTTTGAACTTTTTATTGTCAGGTTTAAGAAAAATGCGGTTTCCTCCATGGTATCGGTGCCATGGGTAACCACCACTCCGTCTATTTCATCCTTGATGAGAAGTTCATTTATCCTGCGGGCAAGGTTGATCATGATCTCAAAGGACATATCCTGGGACCCGACATTTGAAAATTGTTCTCCCTCTATTTGGGCTAGTTTTTCAAGATTGGGCACTGCCCCTATCATTCCCTTAATATCGATTTTTCCAGAGGTATATCCGGGTTGGGTGGAGGATGAGGCAGTGCCAGCAATGGTACCGCCGGTGGCCAGTATGGTGACAAGGGGTGTTATCATTTTTTTATTGATTCTCCTTCAAGCATTAACCATGAAGCATCTCATATCTTTCTTCATTTTTTTGAAACTATTTGGGAAATAGTACAAGTTTTTTACAGGATCAAATGCCGAACCAGCCACGGAATAGTTGGGTCAGCTTCTCATTGTCTTCATCACCCAAGGAGTCGGCAAACACACCAAGACGGATGGAAATTGTCTGGCCGTTTCCCCAGGGCCACCAGGCACACAACAACAGTCCATCCTGGTTTGGATCCGATGTAAGAAGTGTTTGTCCCGGGTTTAGACCTCCGAAATAATTAATGACCATTTGCACCACCTTGGGTGCCATGCCTGCATTCTCCGTTTTCCAGGTCTCGCCCATGTGGCTGGTCAGGGTTTGGTGAATTTTTTCTTTGTCAGTGACACTGAATTCTGCCAGCACGGTTTCAAACCGGTTATCCCATTTCCAGGTCAAGGTTTCCCCAAGGGTTTTTGCAAGCTGGCTGCAGCTTTTTTCAAGTGTGAAATTGTAATTCAACATTCCATTAAATTCCTTTAATTAAAATGTGTTTAACGGGCCATGGCCCATCGATTGTCTATTTTAACAGATTTCC
>DAOWDR010000292.1 GCA_030638935.1 Desulfobacteraceae bacterium
GCACATTTGTCCCTCACCTTTGAAGCTGAGATGAAGATCCTTGAAAAACAGATCTATGACCTGGCAGGGGAAAAATTTAATATCAATTCCTCCCAGCAGCTGGGGGTCATTCTCTTTGAGAAACTCAACCTGAAAGCCAGCAAAAAAACAAAAAAGAAAACCGGATATTCCACGGATGTGGAGGTGCTGACCAAGCTTGCCAAGACCCATGAATTGCCGGAAAAGCTGCTCCGGTACCGGACCCTGGGCAAACTAAAATCCACCTATGTGGAATCTCTCACCCAGTTGATCCACCCGGATACTGGCCGTATCCACACCTCCTTTAACCAGGCCATTACGGTAACAGGACGTTTATCAAGCTCCAAACCCAATCTCCAGAATATTCCCATCCGAAAAAAAGAAGGCAAACTCATTAGAGAAGCCTTTATCCCGGAAGAGGGCTACACCCTTATCTCCGCCGATTATTCCCAAATAGAACTTCGTATCCTGGCCCATTACGCCGAAGACAAAATATTGATTGAGGCCTTTAACAATGATGAGGATATCCATACCCGGACCGCCCTTGAGGTTTTCCAGGTGATGGAAGCTTTTATCACAGAGGACCTGAGAAGCCAGGCCAAGGCAATTAACTTTGGGATTGTATACGGCATGAGCGCATTCAGGCTCTCCAATGAATTAAATATCAGCCGGAAAATGGCCACGGCCTATATTGATAACTATTTCAAGCGATACGCCGGTGTAAAGGCCTTCATTGACAATACCATTGAAGAGACAAAAAAAAGTTGTGAAGTGGCCACCATTTTTGGCAGGAAACGGCGCCTGGATGATATCCGGTCTTCCAATGCCAATATCAGGAACTTTGCCCAGCGGGCAGCCATTAACACCCCCATCCAGGGAAGTGCCGCCGACTTGATCAAACTTGCCATGATCCAAATGGAAGCAGCTTTGGTAAAAAACAAACTGAAATCAAGAATGCTTCTGTCCGTACATGATGAAATCATATTTGAAACCCCGGTGGAAGAAAAAGATCAATTGATAACTCTTGCCAGGGAAATCATGGAAAATGTATACCCCCTCAAGGTCCCGTTGAAGGTCAATTTTGGATCCGGTGAAACCTGGGCCCTTGCACATTAAAACCAGCCGGATAAAAACCAGCCAAATTAAAACCAGGTAGATGAAAAGGATTACAACAAGCATGGAAAATCAACGCATCGGGATTGTCATCAAGAATGAAGCCCATGCCCAGAAAAAAGCCCGGGAACTGATCCAGATGCTCAAAGATAAATGTGTGGTGATTGATACCCTGGTTGAATCAGACACTCATCTGCCCGATGATCTTATATGCATCATCGTATTGGGGGGAGACGGCACCTTTTTAAGTGTATCCAGGTTCATTGGAAACAAAAAAATTCCTCTGATGGGAGTAAAATTTGGAGAAGTCGGATTTCTTGCCGAAACCACCGAGGAAAATCTCTATGAAGCGGTTGAAGCAGTATTCAAAGGAAACTATAATACCCGGGAGCGAACCAAACTTAATATCAAGGTGATACGCAAAGGTAAACAGATCATTGACGAGGATGTCCTTAACGATGCCGTGATCAACAAGGCGGCCCTGTCCCGGCTTGCTTCCTGCGCAGTTTACCTGGATGATACCTATCTGACCACCTACAGGGCCGACGGCCTCATTGTGGCCACCCCCACAGGTTCGACAGCCTATTCCCTGGCAGCCGGCGGGCCCGTGGTGCATCCGGCGGTGCCCTCCATAATTTTAACCCCCATCTGCCCCTTTACCCTGACCAACCGGCCATTGCTTATTCCCGATACCACCCGGGTTGAAATCAGGCTTGAGGGCAGCCCGGAAGATATGATCCTGACCCTGGACGGTCAGGAAGGATTTGAAATAGACCCCAGGGACAAAATATTCATCAAGAAAAGCTCCAATTCCATCAAAATCATCTCCTTTGAGGATCAATCCTATTTCAAGGTATTAAAAACCCGGCTCAAATGGAGCGGTGGCAGAAGCTGATTTTCCAAGGATTATCAGACTGGATTGTCAGGCCGGAACATCCACCATGCTAACCATCTCCCGGGCCAGGGTTAAAAGGGTGGCTGCATTTTCGTCCACCCGGGCGGCTCCGGCTTCAACCCCCTTTGCCGTCTCTTCCAATTGAGAGATATCATGGGCCACCTGTTTTAATCCCTCATCATTTTCACCCATCATTTGATTAGCCGAATAAAACCCGGAAGAGGCCTCGTTAATATTTTTGGCCACCTCATTGGTGGCGCCTGACTGTTCTTCCACGGCACTGGCAATCCCTTCCACACGGGTATTTGCTTCCTGAACTATTCCGGAAATGGCATCCATTTCTTCTGCGGAACGTTGGGTGGCTTCCTGGATTTCCTTTACCTGTCGGCTAATTTCACCGGCAGATCCAGAGGTCTGGACAGCCAATTCCTTTATTTCCGTGGCCACAACGGCAAACCCCTTCCCGGCCTCACCTGCCCTCGCCGCCTCTATGGTTGCATTCAATGCCAAAAGGTTAATCTGCTCGGAAATATCACCAATGGCATCTGTAATCTTATTGATGGCAGTGGCAGATTCTCCCAGGATCTCCATCTGGGCTGCGGCTGCTTCGCTTTGTGCAACCGCCCGGCTGGTAATCTCACAGGTTTTTTCCGTACTTTGGGCAATATCGGTAATGGTGGCAGTCATCTCTTCTGTGGCAGAGGCAATATTGGAAAAATTATTTGTTGCCTGTTCCATAAGGGAAACCATGGAAGTGGAATTGGCATTAACCTGGCCGGAGATCCCTGCCACACCTGACAATTTTTTCGCCATATCCGCAGCATTTTCTGTCATGTCACCGGAAAATTCAGACAAATTTTTTGAGGTCTGATTCAGGCGGTCTGCATTATCGTGGACACCTTTAAAAACAGTTTCCATGGTATGGGTATCGGATTGCATTTTTTCATTATTGGCCATGCTTTCCCAATACCAGAGATAATTATCCTTGGCCATACGAATGAACATGAACATGGAGAATGCACACAAAAGTCCCACACCGATTCCCAGGGAGGACCCATTGAAAAATCCCCACAGGGTAAGGGGCAAC
>DAOWDR010000506.1 GCA_030638935.1 Desulfobacteraceae bacterium
ATAAGGATTTTATTGCTCAAAAAATCGGCAGGAAAATCGGCAGGTCCTTTGAGATCAGTCAAGGGCTCAAAATTCAATACTATCCCTGGCTGGGCATAGAGGCTTCCGGGATTATTATAGGCGATGCAAAGGGATTTGGGGATTCTCCATTTTTTGAAGCCGATTATCTTAAAATTCGTATAAAAACCCTTCCACTGATTAAAAAACAAATTGAAATGGACACCATAACCCTCACGGGTGCCCGGATTAACCTGAAAAAAAACAGGGCTGGAATCTCCAATTGGCAAAGTTTTGAAGGGGCTTCCCTGGAAACAAAATCCAAGTCTCCCCTTAAAAAGAATTCCCCGGCAAAAACACCACCTTCTGAAATCTCTTCCAAAGAGAGGCCTGTTTCCCAAAATGGAAATGGATTTGATCCAACGCCTTTGAAAAATCTGGCAGTTTTTATGGCAGGAGGTTTGGATGTGCGGGGAGTCTCCATAATTTTCGATGACCAAGCCCTGGAGGTGAATTATCAGATTTCCGGGTTGGAGATTAGTTCGGACAAGCTTGTGCCCGGTGATCCCATTGGCCTTAAAATAGCCTTTAACGGCCGGGCTGAACCCAGTGATATTTTAGGGACTGTATCCGTTACCGGCACTGTTTACTATGATCTGGATACCGGAAAGTATCAAATAAAACCGTTAGGTGCCCATGCAGAACTTCAAGGGGGAAGGGTTGGAGAAAAACCTGCCGCCATGACCATGGCATCGGCCATTGAAATAGACCTTGAAAAAGGGATGCTGGTTGTCAGGGATCTTATGGTTGAAGGGTTGGGTACAACCTTGGAAGGCAACCTGACCATGGATAGGTTTCAGGCAGGCTCGCCCCTGGTTGATTTGGATTTAGATATTCAGGGACAGGATCTTGCCCTGTTGTTCAAGGTGTTTGAGGACGGGCCTTTGGCAGAACAATTGGCCGGACTTCAAGACCGGGCAATTAAACTGAAAATAAATGTTCATGCTGATCCAGCCCGGGGGGTGGTGGAAATTCCGGAATTTGAAGCCCATTTGCTGGGTGCGGTCATAAAAGGAGATCTTGGGGCCAAAGATATCCAGTCAGCCACCCCTTCCCTTAAAGGACGGCTATTGGCAAAGGGTCCGGACTTGCCCCTGTTGATGGAAATGGCCGGGGTATTTCAGGAAAAAGAGTCCTCCCTGGGAAGCCTTGGCAGGCAATTGGCAGGGATAGGACAAAAGGCATTTCATATGGATGTGAATCTTGATGTGGACATGGGACAGGGCAGTATCCTTTTGCCCAACTTTTCCGTGACCGGACTGGGAATTATCCTGGAAGGCAATTTCAGTGCAAGGCGCCTGGGATCAGACAAGGCTGTTCTGGATGGCAAGGTTGCTTTGGATGCCAAAAAATTGAGCCCATTCCTGAGCGCCTTTGGGCAAAAGGATCTTGCCGGCCTGCTCAATTCCATTTCCATAAAAGCAGGAATAAAGGGGGATTTCAGGGAATTGCAGATTGCCCCTTTGTGGGCAAGGGCTGGACTGGCTGGAATCCAGAGCCCAAAATCTTTGGCCTATTTAACCCTGGATACCGTAGCCCGGGTAAGTGTCACTGGGCAGACCCTGGAAATGGATTCATTTTCCCTCAAGGGCCTGGGCCTGGATGCAAGGGGAAAACTTCATCTGCAACAAATTTTGACATCTCCTTTATACAGCGGGACTTTATCCCTGGCCAAATTTAATCTGCGTGCTTTGATGAAAAAATTGAATCAGCCTTTGCCTGCAACCGCAGATAAAAGGGTATTTAAGAAAATAGTCTTTAAAACTAAGTTTTCAGGCTCTGCAGGTGATGTTAATTTAACGGAACTGAAAATGACCATGGACAAGATCCGGGTGAGGGGAGAGTTCGGAATAAGAAATTTTGCAGACCCTGATATCGGATTTGACATAGTTGTTGATAAGGTCAATGTAGATCGGTACACGGCCACAGGGGAGAATGGTAAAAAATCAAAAAAGAAAACTCAATCACCCATTCCCAAGGCTGATACAACTTTAACTGTTCAAAACAAGCCCTCCAAACGAGCATCAGTTGCCACCCTGCTTCCCATGGAAAAATTACAGACGTTTAAGTGCAAAGGGAAACTGAGAATAGAAGATCTCATTGTTTCCAAAGCCCGTCTTCAACAGGTGAAAATTAACCTGGATGCGAAAAATGGAAATATCACCTTTGCCCCCTTGTCTGCCAATCTTTATGGTGGAACCTATACAGGAAAAATATTGTTGGATGCCAGGGGAAAACTGCCCCGGTTCGCCCTTGATGCAGCCCTTAAAGGCGTGGCAGCAGAACCCCTGCTCAATGATGTTACAGGAAAGGCAAGGATTCGGGGGACAGGGGATGCAACAGTCTCTCTAACCATGGAGGGATGCCATGGAGATGCCCTAAAGAAAAGTATGAACGGCAAGGTGGGTTTTTTATTTAAAAACGGTGCTGTTAAAGGGTTCAATGCCGGCCAATTTTTACGTAGTCTCAAATCCTTAGGGGAAAGCCGCTCCTTCAGGGTGGCGGAAGAAGAAGAGACAGATTTTACAGATCTGACCGGTAACCCCGTGGTGAAAAACGGTGTGGTTTTCCTCAATGACCTGGATGGCAAATCCCCGGCTCTTCGCCTTTCCGGAACAGGGGTCCTTGCAGACCTGGTTCAGGAAACCATGGATTATACAGTTAATGCCACAGTGGTAGAAACCTCAAAGGGGCAGGCAGGCAAGGAAATGGCCGAGCTTTCCGGAATCACCATTCCAATTTTTATCAAAGGGCCTCTCAAAGACCCGTCAATCAATCCGGACGTAAGTGGGGTGATCAAATCCTTTGCCACCAAGGAACTTTCTCAAAAAATATTTGAAAAACTGGGGATTAAGAGTGCTGACCCAGGTGCGGCCACGGATCCCAAGACCCAGGATCTTAAGCCAAGCCAGGCCCAAGAACAGGAACAAGCCCCTTCCGATCCTGTGGATATACTTAAAAAGAGCCTGGAAAAAGAGCTGGGAAATATTTTTAAAGGCCTGTCCGATTGATGGGCTTATTTCTACCCGGGGGTTGAGTATTTTCATCAGGTTTTTAGATAATTGGCTTCCCGTGTTGAAACTTGAATTGTGGGTAATATTATCCTTAAAATTCAGAAAAATGAATTTTTGCAGGCCATTTTTAGGTTTTTTACCGGGGCTTGGAAGGCTAAAAATTATTTTAATTAAAA
>DAOWDR010000197.1 GCA_030638935.1 Desulfobacteraceae bacterium
GCTGTCACCCCGGAAGCCATAAATTTCATGGCAAAGTACGGCAGGGGCTTGATCTGTCTTCCCCTGGATTCGAGTATTGCGGATCGGCTGGATTTGCCCATGATGGTGGACAAGAATACCTCCCAGTTTGAAACCGGTTTTACCGTGTCCATCGAAGCAAGAGAAGGGGTGACCACGGGTATCTCGGCCGCAGACCGGGCCACCACCATTTTGACGGCAGTTGCCGATGATACAACTCCGGCGGATATTGCCAGGCCCGGCCATATATTTCCATTAAGAGCCAGGGACGGCGGAGTCATGGTCCGGATCGGCCAGACAGAAGGGTCTGTGGATCTTTCAAGACTTGCCGGGTTAAAACCTGCCGCCGTGATCTGTGAGATCATGGATGAGGACGGTACCATGGCCCGGATGCCTTCCCTTGAAATCTTTGCCAAGGAACATTCAATCGGCATTTGCACGGTGGCGGATCTCGTAAAATACCGTCTCAAAAATGAAAGCTTTGTCAAGCGTGCTGCCCAGACCGTTATCCCCACCCGTGTCGGAGGTGAATTTAAGATCATTGCCTATGAAAATGACATGGACAATCTCACCCATATTGCCCTGATAAAAGGAGATATTGATCCGGAAAAAGCCATACTGGTCCGGGTACATTCGGAATGTATGACCGGAGATATTTTCAGCTCTTTAAGATGCGACTGCCAGGATCAGCTTCACAAGGCCATGGCCATGATGGAGGAAGAAGGGGCCGGTGTATTGCTTTACCTGCGCCAGGAAGGCCGGGGGATTGGACTTGTCAACAAACTTAAGGCCTATGAATACCAGCGCCAGGGACTGGATACTGTTGAGGCCAACGAGAAACTCGGATTTGATGCAGATATGAGGGATTATGGGGTCGGGGCCCAGATGCTGGTGGATCTCGGGGTGAAAAAAATGCGGCTGCTCACCAATAATCCTAAAAAGATGATCGGCCTGGAAGGCTATGGCCTCACTCTGGTGGAACAGGTGCCCATCGAAGTTGAGCCAAACCCCCATAACCAGGGATATCTGAAATGCAAGCAGGCCAAGATGGGCCATCTGCTTCATATGTAAACCACACATAAAGGATAGAAACATGCCACAGATAATAGAAGCGGGCCTGACAGCCCAGGGAAAAAAGTTTGGGATCATTGCCTCCCGGTTTAATGATTTTATCACCTCAAGGCTGGTGGATGGGGCCATGGACGCCTTGGTGCGAAGCGGTGCCGAAGACAAGGATATTACCCTTGTGAAAGTACCCGGGGCCTATGAGATTCCCCTGGTGGCCCAGAAAATGGCCCTTCAGAAAAAATATGATGCCATCATCTGTCTTGGTGCTGTTATCCGGGGTGCCACCACCCATTATGATTATGTGTGCGCCGAGGTTTCCAAGGGGATTGCCGCAGTCAGTCTGGATGCCGGCGTGCCGGTGATGTTTGGAATCCTGACCACTGAAACAATCGAGCAGGCCATTGAAAGAGCTGGAACAAAGGCAGGTAACAAGGGCTTTGATGTTGCCATGGGAGCCATTGAAATGGCTAATTTGTGCCAGGACCTGGGCATGAACTCTGAAAAGGTGGAATAAGAGAATGGGAGATCGCAGGCTTTCAAGGGAATTGGCTTTGCAGGCTTTGTTTTCCCTGGATGTAAATAAATCAGATCCCGCCAAAGGACTGGAAGAATTCTGTGCCCAGAGGGAAGATGAACTCACCGATATGGTCAGACCTTTTTTTCTGGATATCGTGGAAGGGGTTCTCGCAGCCGAGGATGCTATAGACGGTCTGCTAAACAAATATTCAAAGAACTGGAAGCTTTCCAGGATGCCTGTGGTGGACAGGAATATTATGCGTATTGCCACCTTTGAATTGCTGAAACGGTCGGATATTCCCCCCAGTGTTTCCATTAATGAAGCGGTTGAAATCGGTAAAAAATTCGGGACAAGGGATTCCGGCTCCTTTATTAATGGGGTGCTGGACAGGATACGGTTGCTGGAAGGTTTTGAATAGACTTGAATTCCTATCAAGGAGGAATGTTTTGATCATAAAGAAACTGGAAGTTGGGCCGATAATGGCCAATTGTTTTATTTTGGGATGTGAAAACACAAAAGAATCCGTGGTTATTGATCCGGGTGATGATGGGGACAATATCCTCATGGAACTTGCCAAGTCAGAGCTTAAGGTAAAATATTTGATCAATACCCACGGCCATTTTGACCATGTGGGCGCAAATAAAAAAATGAAAGAAGTGACCAACGCTACCCTGTGCATTCATCCCGATGATGAGCCCATGCTCATGGAATTGTCCAAATCGGCTTCCATGTTTGGTCTGTCGGCGGAAAATTCACCTCCTGCAGATCTTTTGCTCAACCATGGCGATAAAATAAGTTTTGGGGATATCACCCTTGAGGTGATCCATACCCCGGGTCACTCCATGGGAGGAATTTGCCTGTATACCAAAGGTCACCTTTTTTCCGGGGATACTCTGTTCGCAGGTTCCATTGGCAGAACCGACCTTCCAGGCGGTGACTATGACACTCTGATATCCAGCATTAAAACC
This sequence comes from Desulfobacteraceae bacterium, assembly GCA_030638935.1. Taxonomy (GTDB): domain Bacteria; phylum Desulfobacterota; class Desulfobacteria; order Desulfobacterales; family Desulfobacteraceae; genus NBML01. The sequence goes on from DAOWDR010000197.1 coordinate 2,572, forward strand.
AAACTTTTAGGGTTACCGGATGACACGATTGTGTACACCGGCCACGGCCCGGAAACCAGTATCGGCAATGAAAAACGAATAAATCCATTCCTGAGATGAAAAACGGCATTGGACAACTGCCAAGGATTAGTTCTCTTTTTATGGAGGAGATCGACCTGGGTTTGCCCTTTGAACTGGCTGCTGCAAGATTTGCCAAGGATCCTGGAACGGTTCTTCTTTTGTCCGGCTCCAGCCTGGAATCGGATTCCAGCACGGATGGTAAAGGGTCTGGTTGTTCCAGATTCAATATTCTTGGGATTCATCCCTGGCTTGAATTAAAAGGCCGGGGGGAAACCCTTTCTCTAGAATTTGAAAACAGATCAGAAAAGGTTACCCAGGACCCCTTTGCCTTTCTTGGGGAGTTGCTGGATCATCTGAACATAGATCATCTGAAATCAGATCATTTGAAATCAAACTTTTCCCAAAGAGATCTGCCGGTTTATGCCGGGCTTTTTGGATATTTTTCCTATGATCTAAAGGACAGAATAGAAAATCTTCCCCGGACCTGCGTGGATACCCATTTGCCGGATATCTGTCTCTATGCGCCTTCCATTATCCTGGTCCAGGACCGGTTAACCAAAAAAACCTTTTTGTGTATTCCCGTATTGTCCAATTGTCGTCCAGATAAGACTGAATATATCTTTGCCCAGAAGTCGGCATTTTTTAAGCAACTTGACCAGGCCTGGGAAACCAGTTCTTTTTCAATTGACAACAGGGGTTTTAAATCCAGCTTTACAAAGCCGGAATATATCCTGGCGGTTGAAAAAATCATCCAATATCTTGGGGACGGAGATATATACCAGGCAAACCTTTCCCAGCGATTTGAAACAGGGTTTTCAGGCGATGCCTATGCATTGTTCCTAAAATTATTTCACCGGAATCCAGCCTCGTTTTTTAGTTATATCCATGCAGGGGACCATAAAATTGTTTCAACATCACCGGAACGGTTTATCAAGCTTGATGGCAGTAAGGTGGAAACAAGGCCCATCAAGGGCACCATTGCCCGGGGGGAAACTCCAGTCCAGGACAGGGAAAATGGGCAGTTTCTTACCAGCAGTATCAAGGACGATGCCGAATTGACAATGATTGTGGACCTCATGCGAAACGATCTGTCCCGGGTGACCCAACACGGATCTGTTGTTGTGTCCGAGCATAAACGCCTGGAACTTTATGAAAATGTTTTCCACCTGGTTTCCATTGTAAGGGGTGAACTTGAAAACCGGAAGACAGCAGTGGACCTGCTCCGGGCCACCTTTCCAGGGGGCTCCATCACAGGTTGTCCCAAAATTCGGTCCATGGAGATTATTGATGAATTGGAACCGGTAAAGCGTCATGTCTATACCGGTTCCATTGGATATGTCAGCTTCCACGGCACCATGGACCTTTCCATTGCCATTCGCACGGCCACCATTGTGGACAAGACCCTTTTCTTTTCCGTGGGGGGCGGGATTGTCTATGATTCAGATCCTGAGAAAGAATTCCAGGAGACCCTTGATAAGGGAAAGACCCTGATGGAAACCTTGTCAGAGGTTTCATCGGGGAAAGATATTCACCAGCCCAGGGCCTGGGTTGATGGAAAGATGGTGGACCAGGATAAGGCTTTGGTATCGGCTCAAAGCATGGGATTTCAATACGGGGCAGGACTCTTTGAGACCATCCGGGTGGAGAAGGGGAAACCCATTCGTCTTGGGGCTCATTTGCAGCGGATGAATAGGGCATGGACTTCTCTTTTTAACGGGTTGCCGCCGGATATCACCTGGGAGCATGTCATTGATCTTATGATACGGGAAAATGGTTTTGCAGATATAACTTGCGCCGTAAAAATAATAATATCCAGGGATGAACAGGCAAATGGAAAGCAGGCTTTTTTAGCTGCCTTTGCAAGGCCCTATGTCCACCGCCTGGATCTATCCGGTAAAGCAGGCCTTGATTTGGTGACATTTCCCTACCCCAGGTTGACTCCCCTTGCTGACCATAAAACCCAGAACTATCTTTACTATGACCGGGCAGGAGAATATGCCAGGGCTCATAAAGGCGATGAAGCCCTGATCCTGAACCCGGATTCTACGGTATCTGAAACAAACACCTGCAACCTTTTTATAATTAACAAAAAAGAAATTATTCTTCCTGCATCGGATTATGTATTGCCAGGTGTTACCCTTAATGCCGTTATCAAAGGACTTATCCGTTTAAATTTTACCATCACTAAAAAAAAGCTCTTATCCCGGGAATTGGTTTCCCATTCAAACATCCTTGTGGCAAATGCCCTGATGGGAGCGGTGAGGGTATTGCAGATTGACGGGGAAAAAATTGATCATGATGTGGGCGTGTGTGAGAAGATCAACCAAATTTTAGGTGGATAAAATATCAGGCTTGTATTTGTATTCAGGAAAATATAGGCTTGGATGATGTTAGTATAAAATTTAAGAGAATAAGGTGCCATGAAAAAATTATTTATTATTTTTACGGTTTTTTTGGCAGTGGTCATGTTTACCCTGCCCTGTAATGCCACACCCAAGGCTGTGCCTGTTGATTCTGTCTTTGAGTTTTCCCCCCTGCCGGAAGGTGAAAAAATTATCCATGAATTCATTGTCCGCAACACAGGGGACACGCCCTTGAATATCACCAATGTGCTGCCTCCCTGAGGGTGCGATAGTCGTTCCTATGACAGA
>DAOWDR010000542.1 GCA_030638935.1 Desulfobacteraceae bacterium
GCTGAGGATTCCCACCCTTGTAGGGGTTAAGATAAGCAATCCTGAAAACAGGATAATTGCCATTGGCGGAATTATTATAGGACAAAACAAAACAGGTAAAATCGGCCTGCATGTCAATATTTCCGGGTGCAACGATGAAGAAGAAGCTGTTCATGGGGATGAGTTATACAGCCTTGAAATGTTTCAGCGGCAGTTTTCCATTACATATGATCTTGAAGGTGAAAAAATATTGCTGGGGCAGGCAACTCTTTACTCCAACAGTTCCATAATCTATCGGCGAATGAAGTCGCAGGTTGTCATGCTGTTGGTCAACCTTGTGCTGACACTGCTCACCTTTTCCATGGCGCTCCTGTGGGTGGTCAATCGCTACTTACGCAAGCCTCTGGGGATTCTGACAAATGCCATGGGAGATATCTCCTTAAACAGCCTGGAATCCTTTTCCATTGATACCAAGGCATCCAGGCGAAACGAAATCAAAGTTCTTGAAGAATCCATAAATTTCATGGTGGCAGATCTTAATGCCGCAATCTCAAAACAAAATAAAACACGGGCCTCTTTGCGTGAAAGGGAATTGTATCTGAGCAGCATCTTCAGGGCTGCGCCCATCGGGATTGGAGTGTCAATAGACAGAAAATTAATGCAGCTGAATGATCAGATGTATAAAATGACCGGTTATACTGAAGAAGAACTTATTGGTCAAAATGCCGGAATACTCTACCAGAGCAATGACGACTATGAACAGATAGCAAGCAGGACCTACAAGCAAATCCAGGGTCATGGCACAGGTATTGTGGAAACATGCTGGAAACAAAAAAATGAGAGCATTATCAACGTATTAGTCAGTTCAACCCCATTGGATAGAGATGACCCCATGAAAGGGATCACCTTTGCCGTCCTTGACATCACCGAGAAGCTGAAGATTGAACAACAATTACGTCAATCCCAGAAAATGGAGTCCATCGGCACCCTTGCGGGTGGGATAGCCCATGACTTTAACAACATTCTTTTTCCTATTTTAGGCCACGCAGAAATGCTGCTGCAAGACATACCCGAGGACAGTTCGGCACACGATGGTTTGGAAAAAATTTATTCCGGAGCAATAAGGGCCCGTGATTTAGTAAAACAGATCCTCACATTCTCACGCCAGGAAAATGGTGATTTGAAACTGATAAAGATGCAACCCATTCTCAAGGAAGCATTAAAACTTATCAGGGCTACAATCCCCACAACGATCCAAATAAAACAGAATATCCAGTCTGAGGGGGGAGCGATCAAAGCTGATTCGACCCAAATTCATCAGATAATAATGAATCTGACAACCAATGCCTTCCATGCCATGGAGAGTACCGGTGGGGAGCTGATGGTCAGCCTGGAAGAAATAAAAATCGGACCACTTGATTTGATTAATCAGGATATTATACCCGGAGTTTATGCCTGCCTCTCCATAGCCGATACAGGGGTGGGCATGGATAAAAAGTTAACAGAGAAAATCTTTGATCCGTTTTTTACCACCAAGGGAAAAGGCAAAGGAACCGGAATGGGGCTTTCAGTTGTACATGGCATTGTTAAAAGCATGGGTGGCAGTATCCATGTATACAGCGAGCCTGGCAAAGGAACCAAATTTCGTGTGTACCTGCCGGTGGCAAAGGGTTCCTATGAAGAACAGGCCACCAATTCAAAAACAAAGATTCAGGGTGGTACTGAACAAATTCTTCTTGTTGATGATGAAGAAGAGATCCTTACAATGGAAAAGCAGGTGCTTGAACGGCTGGGCTATCAGGTTGCTTCACATTCCAATAGTATCCAGGCCCTTGAAACATTTAAGTACAGGCCCGACAAATTTGACCTGGTCATAACGGATATGGCAATGCCTAATATGCCGGGCGACAAGCTATCCACCGAATTGGTTAAAATACGCCCTGATATTCCAGTTTTACTCTGTACAGGATTCAGCGAAACCATGTCCGAAGAAAAAGCCGCATCTCTGGGCATCAGGGGGTTTTTATTAAAGCCGATCGTTATGAAAGATCTTTCTCAAAAAATACGTGAAGTGCTGGAAAGGAAAACTGACTTTGTTTGAATTAAAGGAATATAATTTTGCCCACAGCCTGGACCAGGCAGACAAATTGCTGCATGGGGACAAGGGCAACCTCATTCTTGGCGGGCTGCTCTGGATGCGCATGGGCAGAAAAAACTATAATACAGGCATCGACCTGTCAAACTTAAGCCTCAATCAAATCATTGAAACTGAAGATGGGGTTGAGATAGGCTGCATGACCACCCTGCGTCAGATTGAAACCAGCAGGAAACTCCGGAAATGTTTTGGAAACATTTTAAGGGATTCAGTATCCCATATTGTCGGCGTCCAGTTCAGAAATTCTGCCACCATTGGCGGCAGTGTTTTCCCACGATTCAGCTTTTCAGACATTTTAACGGCGCTGCTGGCCCTTGAGACCCAGGTGCATTTATACCGGGGCGGCACCATCCCCTTGGAAACCTTTATTACCATGCCTCCAAAAAGAGATATTTTAGTAAAACTGATCCTTAAAAAAAAGGACTGGAAAACCAGTTACCAGAGCCACCGCATGACTGCAACGGATTTTCCAGTGCTGTCGGCAGCCGTCAGTTCACAGGGAAACCAATGGCGGATTTGTCTTGGGGCCAGACCGGCAAAGGCCATACTTGCCCGTAAAGCCGCTGCCCTTTTGCCGGGAAAACCCGACAAAGAACAGATTAGCCTGGCCTGCGACCAGGTGGTAACAGAATTGTCCTTTGGCAGCAACCTGCGGGGGACAAAGGAATACAGACAAATTTTAGCAAAGATATTGGTAAAAAGAGGGATTGAGGCCATATGCAGATAAATTGCCATATTAATGAAAAACCATATAACCAAGAAATTGAACCCGACCTTTTTTTGATTGATTTTCTCAGGGATCTCGGATTTTTAAGCCTCAAACAAGGCTGTGACACTACCAATTGCGGCTTGTGCACGGTGTGGGTGGATCAAAAACCCAGATTATCCTGCGCCATTCTTACGGCAAGTATACAGGGAAGGCAGATCACCACCATTGAGGGGATGGAAAAAGAGGCAACGGCCTTTGGGCGGTTCATGGCAGATGAAGGGGCGGATCAATGCGGGTTCTGCAGCCCGGGCTTTATCATGACTGTACTGGCCATGGAAAAAGAGCTGAAGGATCCCAATGAAGAAGAAATCAAACAATATCTTTCCGGAAATCTCTGCCGCTGCACAGGCTATGTAAGCCAGATGCGGGCCATCACTAAATATCTTCGGGCCCTATCTTCGGGCAGGGGGAGGTGATATCACATGCAAATTGTAAATAAGGCAGTCCCAAAGCTTGATGCCATGGCGCTTATCACGGGCAAACCGGTATATACAGATGATATTGCTCCGAAAAATTGCCTCATTGTCAAGCTTCTCAGGAGCCCCCATGCCTTTGCACGTATTAGCGATATTGATACCCGATCGGCTGTAAAGATGCCGGGGATAGCATGCGTGCTCACCCACAGTGATGTGCCGGACAAAAGGTTTACCATGGCAGGTCAGTCCTATCCGGAACCAAGCCCCTATGACAGGTTGATCCTTGACCCCCTGCTCAGATATGTGGGAGATCCTGTGGCTATTGTGGCGGGCGGCACTAAAAAGCAGGTGGAAAAAGCCATCAAAGAGATAAAGGTTTCCTATGAGGTGCTTGAGCCGGTACTTGATCCTGAAAAGGCCCTGGATCATCCCAGCATCATCCACCCTGAAGAGGACTACCATGTGAATTTTAACATTGGTAATAATATAAAAAGGAACCTATGCTGTTCCGGCAAATTTGAAAGCGGGGACAGCCAGGCCCAGTTTTCAGCATCCGAGGTGATCGTGGACGAGGTATACCATGTAAAAGCCAATAGCCAGGCCATGATGGAAACCTTCAGGACCTACACCTATCTGGATCACAATGGCAGGCTGACCATTGTCACTTCCACCCAGGTTCCCTTCCATATCCGGCGGATTGCTGCCAGGGCCCTGGATATTCCCAAACAGAAAATCCGGGTGATAAAGCCGAGAATCGGGGCAGGATTTGGCGCCAAACAGACCATGATCAGCGAGCTTTTCCCGGCCATTGTAACCCTGAAAACCGGCAAGCCCGCCAAAATCATTTTTGGCAGAACCGAATCCTTTATTGGCTCCACAAGCCGCCATGAAATGAAAATCAGGGCAAAGGTGGGGGCGGACAAACATGGAAAAATCCTTGCCATCCATATTCATACCCTGTCCAATACCGGGGCCTATGGCGAACACGGCCCCACCACAGTGGGGCTTTCCGGCCACAAAACCATGCCCCTGTATAACAAGGCCAAGGCCTTTAAGTTCAGCTTTCAGGTGGTCTACACCAATACAATGTCTGCAGGAGCCTTCAGGGGGTATGGGGCCACCCAGGGAACCTTTGCCCTGGAATCAGCCATCAATGAACTTGCGGCAAAGCTTGGGATGGACCCCTTAGAATTACGATTGAAAAACCTTTTGGAGGTAGGTGAAACCCTTGCAGCCTATCATGGCGAAAAGTTGAACTCCTGCGCCCTTGAAGCCTGCATCCAAAAGGGCCGGGACATGATCGGGTGGGAGAAAAAATACCCCTTTATCCAGGTAAGCCCAACAAAAGTCAGGGCAGTGGGAGCAGCCATAACCATGCAGGGGTCCAGCATTTCAAATATCGACATGGCTGCAGTGGAAATACGGCTCCAGGATGACGCCTATTATACCCTGATGATCGGGGCCACAGACATGGGAACCGGTTGCGACACCATCCTGGCCCAGATAGCGGCCCAATGCCTGGAATGCAACCTGGATAAAATCATTGTCAATGGGGTGGATACGGACCATTCGCC
>DAOWDR010000172.1 GCA_030638935.1 Desulfobacteraceae bacterium
TGCCCAGACAGCAGGGGCATTTGAAGACCACAAAAACAGCTATGAAAAAACCGCTCCGGTTTTCTTTTTTATGGAGATTCCGGTTGACTGGCCCTTTGTGGTTCCAGGGACCAGTCCCACGGGGAAACAATTGGAAGTCAAGCTGTCCACAGTTCTACTCAATGACCCCTCCCATGAAACAGGCTTTGAGTTCATGACGGCTTTTTTAAGAAAATTTGCCTGGACTGCACAGGCAGCCCTGACCCTTGCCTGCCCTTCAGCCGCCCCTGGTTCACCCAGTTCCTCCATGACCATCTGTGTTCCTGATGATCATTTTTTTAACATTAGCGGAACCGAGGCCATTCTGGCCAGAATTCAAGGGGATGCAGACCATGAATGGCTCATGCTCCCGGAAGCCTCAAGCGAGCCGATTTCGCCCCGGCTTCTTGAATTTGCTTCGCAGATATGGCAGTTTGTCCAGACGGCAGGGGAGAACCATGAGCTTATAGGACCCTTAAATCTTTTGCTTCAATGTGCCGAACCCACCCTTGCGCCTGAAGATCAGATGGTGATTGCAACCATTGCATTGGAAGCCCTGCTGCTGCCGGAAATCCGCACCGGCCTCAAAGCCGCCTTTATCAGAAGGCTGTCTGCACTTTTGTCAGGATCAATGAACACATCAGACCTCGAACACCTGGCAGGGATGCTCTATGACGCACGCAGTTCAGCCCTTCACAGATCCGTTCCCAAAGAACTTTCTGCCGTTAAAAAAAGCGTGAAAAACTGCTGTGCCCAGCAGCTACTGGCAGCATGCATTCTGACTGCCGGCCCGAGTCTGATTTCAGGTTCATCTCTTGGAGAACTCAGGGAGGAACTGGACCGGGGCCGGGTGCCGAACACTGCAATTTATCCGCCCCTGGTGGTTTGTGAAACCCCTTCAAGCCTTAGGCGCACAAACCGGATCAGCCGTGAATTGCCCTCTTCGGCTCCCTACTCCCTGGTTGCTGGCGGCGTAATGCACGCAAATGAAGGGCAGACGGTAAGCTGGTCTCCTTTGATGGGACTGGCCTGTGACGAGATGCTCCCGGTTCAAGAAGGCAATTTTTCCATTGTATCGTTGAACGCTGTTGAATTGGTGGAGCTTGAGGAAAGGGATATTAAAAGAGATTTTATAGGGCAACTGCGTTCCTATGAGAGCCTTGGCATTCAGAACTTTCCGCATATTGCCTGCATCGGGCTGTTTGCCCAGGGATCTCATAATCTTGCCGAGTTGACCCGGCGCCGACAGCTTTCCGTTGCAGCCCTGCGGTTAGCGGGTTTTTCAACGTTCACCGACCCTGCCCTTTTGGGCTGGTATATTTACGAGGGCCGTATCTGCTTTCGGATCCCAACGGTTTACCGGCAGACCATCCTCAGACAGATTGCCGAAGAACCGGTTCAGCAGATTGCATTGTCAGACCTTAAAAGAGTAAAACAGACAGCCGCTCTTTTGGCCGATTATCATAAGAGCCACGTCTGCGATCAAATTGACGGTTTGCTTGGAGATTTTTTGCGGGCCCATCCCAACAGCTTTCTTCCACAAAAAACCACAGCAGTCCTTCTTCTTGGGATCATGGAAGCAGTCTTAGGTAGATTCCGTCATCCCAACAGTTCAATCCAGCTTGAGGACCTTGTCTTCTGTTTTGCCGCCGCACCTGATGCCCAGTGGTTCAAGACAGACGGCAAGTCTTTTAGAAATGCTGTTGCCCACGGGCGGTGGGACAGCGAATCCGGGAAACAAGGAATTGATGTATTGACCGGTATTGTCCGGAATATGATCCTGGCAGTGATCGGATTTTGGATAACCAAGGCAGACACGGCACAGCTGCCGTTCAAAGCATTTCTTAAGGATTTAACCGTCAGATTGTCATGATCCTTGATGGTCTCGTAAAAAGTCCGATTTTGGCATTTTTGTTTTTAAATAATATTTGCGATTATTCTCAAGGTTTCCTGTCCATTGTCATATAGGCGGTTTTCTGCTAAAAAGGGAGCCATGAATCAGACGAACCAAACCAATCATATAACCCAGGAACCCATCATTCTGGCATCCAAATCTCCCAGAAGAAAAGAGCTGTTGGAACAGGCAGGCCTCACCCTTGAAATTTTGGCATCAGATATTGACGAGGAATCTATCCCCCTGTCCAGTCCCAAAGACTATGTCAAAGCCCTGTCCCGGATAAAGGCCGATCACATTGCAAAGATTCATCCGGATAATTGGGTTATTGGTGCGGATACCATTGTGGTGGTGGATGATCTCATCCTTGGAAAACCCAAGACCAGGGAACAGGCCGTTCAAATGCTCAATACCCTGAACAACAGGCATCATTCTGTTTTTACAGGATTTACAATCTGTTGCCATGCCAGGGGAGAATCAATAACAAAGGCCATTGAAACAAGTGTCTTTTTTAAACACTTGTCCCGGGATGAAATTCAATGGTATGCTGGCACGGATGAACCCTATGATAAGGCAGGTGGCTATGGAATCCAGGGCATAGGTTCTTTTTTGGTCCGTAAAATTAACGGCTCCTATTCAAATGTTGTGGGTCTGCCAATATGTGAAGTCATGGAAACCCTCTTAACCCTGGACATTATTCAATTTTAAGGAAGACAAGAATGACGACCATAAACAACAATCTCAACGCCATAAAAAAACAGATAAAGGAAACTGCCCTTGCCTGCGGCAGGGATCCTAAATCCATAACCCTTATCGGGGTGAGCAAACGGAAAAGTTCCGACCTGGTTTCCAAGGCCATAGAGGCAGGTAGCACCAATCTGGGTGAAAATTATATCCAGGAGGCAGTTGATAAAATTGATACCCTTGGTAAAAGTTCGGCTTGCTGGCATTTTATCGGACATCTCCAGTCAAACAAAGCCAAATTTGCAGTTCGGTATTTTGATTATATCCATACCGTTGATAAGGTGAAACTTGCCAGGGAAATTGATAAACAGGCCGCTAAAATTGGAAAAGTACAAAAGATTTTGCTCCAGATCAATATTGCAAAAGAGGAAACCAAGTCCGGAGCCGGCGCAAAAGAGGCGATTTCACTTGCCCGTGAATTGATGCAATTTGAAAATTTGTCCCTGGAGGGGCTCATGTGCATGCCTCCCTATTTTAGTGATCCCGAAGATGCAAGGATCTATTTTAAAAAATTAGTTCAGATTCAAGATAAGATACGTGCAACTGGTTTAGACATTACCCATCTGTCCATGGGCATGAGCAATGATTTTAAGGTGGCCATTGAAGAAGGCTCCACCATGGTACGGGTGGGAACTGCTATTTTCGGGAGTCGGGATTGAAATTATTACTCCATATCTGCTGTGGCCCTTGTTCTGTTTATCCCATTGAGGTGCTTAAAGCAAAAAATATTGATGTAATGGGATTTTTTTTCCGCCATAATATTCATCCTTTTACCGAATGTATGAAGCGGGAAGATACCCTTCGCCACTATTCCGATGACATTGGATTGAAAATGATCTGGCAAAAGGGGTATGAGCTTGAAAAATTTATTCAATCCATTGTATTCAGAGAGAAAGATAGGTGCCGGTATTGTTACCACGCCAGGCTTAAGGCAGCAGCCATGGTTGCCAAAAAGGGAAAATTTGACGCCTTTTCAACCACCTTGCTCTATAGCAAATTTCAAAATCACCAACTAATTATTGAAACAGGACAGGCCCTTGCAAAGGAATATGGTCCCAAATTTTTTTACCATGATTTCAGGGAAGGGTGGAAACAGGGCATTGAAACTTCAAAAAAATTAGATATGTATCGGCAACAATATTGCGGGTGCATTTACAGTGAGAAAGACAGGTATTACAATAGGGAAAAGAAAACTTAACCGGGAGGCCGTTGTTTCCGGATCTGGTTGTGGATATTTACCAGTTTTTTGTCAGCCTGGTGAAGCCGGTCTGCAATCACAGAGAAAAGGTGTTTGGCCACATCTGGATATTTTTCTATGATTTCACCTAGTTTATCCCCTGGGAAACGTTTAACCTTGGATCTACCCTTTGAGATGATGGAGGCTGATCTGGCATCTTTGGTTATGGCAGCCATTTCACCAAAATAATCCCCTGGTTCGGTGATTTCAGCAATTTTCTTGCCGCCTTTTACCACATGGAGTGCACCTCGTTCCAATCTGAAAAAATCGATGTCTTTATTGCCTTCCCTGATTATCACATCCTTGTCCTCATATTGTTCCAGATCCGGATTTATAAGATAGGCCGGCAAAGCTTCCTTGGTAATTGTGGTTTTTTTCAAAACCTCTTCAAGGGAAGTTTCCCCTGATCTGATCTTTACAAGCCCTGCATCCCTTAAGGTTATCATGGCTTCCTGTACAGCCACTTTTCTAAGTTGGTCTTCTGCCACCTCGGCGGTGATGGCTTTGCCCACCTCATCTGTGACTTCCATAAGCTCATATAAACCAACCCTGCCCTTGTATCCTGTTCCATTGCAATGGCTGCATCCATTGGGACCGTAAATTTTCAGATCCGGGATCTCCTCCCTTGAAAACCCGTATAGCTCAAGCTCCTTGGGGTTATGGCCGGTGACAATCTGTTTGCACTGGGGACATAATCTTCTTGTCAGGCGCTGGGACAGAACCATGGTGATTGAAGAGGCCAGCATAAAGGGAGGGATACCAATATCTATCAACCTGCCTATGGTTGATGGACAGTCATTGGTATGGAGGGTAGCAAAGACCAAATGGCCTGTCATAGCAGCCTTGATGGCAATTTCAGCCGTGTCCATATCCCTGATTTCACCCACCATGATAATATCTGGATCCTGGCGGAGAAAAGCCTTTAATGCCTTGGCATATGTCATACCCACCGATTCCTTAACCGGAACCTGGTTGATGCCTTTAAAATTAAATTCCACGGGATCTTCTGCAGTGAGAATTTTAATATCATCTTTATTGAGCCGGTTGAGAACCGAATACAGGGTGGTTGTTTTTCCGCTACCAGTGGGGCCAGTTACCAATATAAGACCGTAGGGTCTTGAGATACAACGTTTTAGAGTATCATAGGTGGATGCTTCAAACCCTAACTTAGTCAGGTTAATGCTCAGGGCACTCTGGTCAAGGATACGCATGACAATGCTTTCCCCGAACAGAGTGGGCAGGCTGGATACCCGGAAATCAACTGATTTTTTTTTCCCAAACCTCAATTTTATCCTGCCGTCCTGGGGAATTCTTCTTTCTGCAATATCCAGTTCCGCCAGGATTTTAATCCGGGAAATAACGGCATTTTTAATACTGATGGGCAGGTTCATCGCCTTGTACATGCCGCCGTCAAGCCGATACCTGACCTGGAAAGATTTTTCAAATGGTTCGATGTGGATATCTGAAACCCCGTCACTGATTGCCTTGGTCAGTATCCCGTTCACAAGCTTGATGATGGGGGCATCCGAAGCCATGAACTGGTCTTGTTCATCCTCCATATCGGCAAACCCGACTTCCACTTCTCCGGCAGCTTCTGAAACAAGGGAGCCAAAGTCTTCCACAGAGGTGACCGGCTCATCATCTTCTACATCCTCTTCAAAATGGAGAAAACTCTTATAATCATCGTCGCTGATTTTGTAAAAATCACGATATGCCTGGATAATATCATTTTCAGTGGAGACAAACACCTTGATATTTTTTTGGATTTTTTTGTGAAGGTCCTCAACAACAGTAGTGTCAGTGGGTTCTGCCATGGTGATGGACAGATCGTCCCCCTTAAGTTCCAGGGGAAATACCAAATGATCTTTGGACATTTCAAAGGGAAGGAGTTTTAATACCCTTGGATCTGGCTTGATATCAACTAAACGGATTACATTATAGTTGTAGAGCCTTCCCAAAACATTGATAATCGTATCAGGATCAATATAGCCCTTGTTCAAAAGAATGCTGCTCAGCCGCTCATTGGTTTTTTTGTGAACATTCAGAGCCTCGGTGAGTTGCATACTGGTGATCTGTCCTTCTTTTGAAAGAATTTCACCTATTTTAGTCTTACCGGCACCAGACTGGTCTTTAATTGTAGATTTAAGGCTGGAAACTGTTTTTGCCATTCATTTTTTCCAATGGTAATTTTCAATCGTTATTTGCTATTTTTTATAATTTTTAAAAATCCTTATACCACCTGCCAGGATTAACAATATGCCCAGCATATAAAAGCAAAACTTTACTATCATCAATTTTTGACTAAAAAATTCTATGGCAGCAATCTGGGGCATTACCTGTGGTATACGGTAAAAAACCCCTAAACCAACGGCTATTAAAACGATTCCATAATAAAAGGTAAAAGTTTTTTTGTCCATCTTAATTAACACCTTTCCAATTCAGTTAGTTTTTTTTCAAAGCTCTTTTTTTTAAGTTCCATTTCATCCATTTGTTTTTCAAGGTCTTCAAATAAATATTCCACATCCTTTTCAAGCCCAGCCAACTCCTTTGACAGGGTCTGAATTGCAGGGCCGTCCTGCTCCCGGGATGCAATTAAAAGTTTTTCATTTATTTTTTGGGTGCGGGTTTCTTTTTCTTCTATGGTATCTTCAATCCGGGAAATTGCTTTTTGAATGGGATTAATTACCTTTGAGCGGTTTGCAATTATTTCGGATTTTTTCTGGCGTAATTCTTTTTTGGACAGGGTGACCGGTTTGGGCTTTTGGGACCTTATCTTTATGATTTCTTCTTCTTCCCACCCCTCTTTATCCAGAAATTCCTGATAACTGCCTTCAAATACCGAAATGCCATCTTTTTTAAATATTACCAGGCGGTTGGCCAGAGCATGGAGAAACAATTCATTATGGGTAACAAGAATAACCGCACCCTCAAAATAGTTCAATGCCCCTACAAAGGCATCACATGCTTCAATGTCAAGATGGTTGGTGGGTTCGTCTAAAAGTACCAGGTTTAAAGGACTGATGAGCAATTTACCCAGCATGACCCGTGATTTTTCCCCCCCGGAGAGAACCGATATTTTTTTTAGGGCTGCATCTTTTTCAAACATCATTGACCCGCAGATATTTCTGGCTGCCTGGCGATCAAAATCCGGTTGGGAATGGATAAGTTCATCTTCAATGGTAAAATTGTCATTTAAAGACTTTACATTGGTTTGTTCAAAATACCCTTTTGAGACACCGGGATTCACCATTACCGAGCCTGTCTCGGGTTCAAGATTTTGGTTCAGCAATTTGAGCAGGGTTGTTTTCCCCTTGCCGTTTTTTCCGATAATGGCAATTCGATCATCCGGATAAATGGTCAAAGAAAAATTTTGTATCAATGGAGTGTTTGGAGGGTTGTTTTGGGGGGTGTTCTTATCCCATGAAAAATTCAGATTTTCAGCTGTTAGCACCTGTTTCCCGGCAAAGGGCAGATAATTAAAGGAAAATTCTAAATTTTTTAACTGTGCCAGTTTGTCCTTTGATTTGTTTTTTTCAAGGGTTTTGAGTCGTGATTGAACCATGTTGGCAAGGCGGGCCTTTGCTCTAAACCGTGTTACAAAGAGTTCAATTTCTTTATTTCTTTTTTCTTCATTCTGCCTGGTTTTTTCATAGATTTCTTCATCCTGGGCAACCTGAAGATAATATTTTTGGGTATTACCCTTGATTTTTCTGATTTTTTGGCGATGAATACCTGCAATATGGGTGACCACATTGTCCATGAACCCCCTGTCATGGGTAACCAAAAGCACTTCCCTGGGCCAGGAAACTAAAAACTGGGAAATCCATCGGATGGAGGTGATATCCAGATAGTTGGTGGGCTCATCTAAAATCAGGAGGTCCGGTTCAGATACCAGCACTTTTGCCAGGTTGAGACGAACCTGAAACCCCCCTGAAAAAAGTGTGGGGTCCTTTGTCATGTCAGACTGGGAAAAGCCAAGACCGGCCAGAATTTTTTCCGCTTTCCA